>JASDTK010000243.1:8719-13398 GCA_041891555.1 Oscillospiraceae bacterium | reverse complement strand
CAGAAGTGTTGCGATAGGTGCTGATATCAAGGTTTTCAGCAATTGGCGCGGAACCGGTTCCGGTTGCTCCGACATTTATTACACCCAGGGACAACACCAGCACCAAAGTGAGTGCGATTACGTTACAGGTTTTTCTCATATGGATACCTCCAAGCAAAATATGGCGGCTCATACTGATATTCAATTATCAGTATCAGGAACGCTTTGGAATTATTTTGCACATAGCATTGGCTTTTTATTCCTTAAAAAACAAGATTTAAAAAAATCGTTCGAGCCGCGGAGATTCCTACCGCGGCTCGAGTCGTTTTCTGTTTAGTTTTTTATTTTTCAGGTTTCTGTGCAGTTCGGAGATGTGCACCGGTTGGGGTTGCCCGGGGGAGGGAAAAAGTCGTCAACCGGGAAAGGTATGTGACTGAACAGCGTGCAGGGGTCCTCATCGCCGCCCGCAGCGCATTCCTTGTCGGGTATGCAGTAGTCAAATACCGGTATCAGAAGCTGGGTATCGCGCTCGAGCTTGATAATCGAGAACTGTCCGAGAGTTACAAACAGCTGCTTGCAGGTGAGCGTGGTGATAAGCTCATCGTCGAAGCTTCTGGAAATTTCCCTCGGAATATCATGCGTTTCGTTGTCACGTACATCGATGTTTGTGACATCGACGATCTTCATCGCGAGAATGAGCGGATCGACTGCCTCGACAACTCCGATGGGCAGACTGTTATAGACATTGTCGCTCAAACCGCCGTTGTGAGATGTGAATACCTTTGAACCTCCGTCGCCGCCGAACAGGACCACTCTCTTGTCAAATATCGCAAGACCGGTCACCAGACGATCGCCGGGGAAGGCTCTTCCCGTCACCTTGTAGATATAGGTGATGTCGCAAGTAAAGCACGCGCGGTTAAAGTTCAGTTCCTCAACGCGAACATCCGCGTAAAGGAGCTTTGCCATGCCCGGCCTGATGCTGAAAGCTGTGTCAATGATCGCCTGGGAGCCGCAGGTCGGGTATACCCGCAGATCCTCAATGCAGTCTTTATCCTTGCATGCGTCAAAGACCTTTCTTGTGTGTATACAAACCGATTCACGGCAAGATGCCGGACTATTCGCGTTTGCTGCTTTTTCAGCCATTTTTATTCCTCCTGCCGATAGATTTTGTTGCGGTTTCTCGATACAGTCTATGCAGGAGCATAAAGGTTGTGATAACTATTATTTGACGTATTGCCTGAAAAGAATTATAATTATAAAGATTCAGGCGCATATTTTGCAATTTTTTGAGTTTGGGGGCATACGCATGGAACGGTTCGGATTCATCCACGAAAAGTTGGACATCAAAATATTAATTCTGTTTGTATTGAACCGCCTTCCCGGCCCTGTCAGCTTTGAAACTCTCTCGGACCTTGTGATGGTCGACGACGGTTTCGACTACTTTGAATATTCGCAGTGCCTTGCTGAGCTCGTACGCACGGGCCATATCGAGCAAAATGAAAACAGTTACAGGATAACAACGCTTGGCGCCGAACAAGGTGACACGGTTGAGAGTAGTATACCTTATTCCGTCAGATCAAAAGCGGAGCGTAAGGCTCTACCTCTAATAGCCAAAATGAAGCGCGACAGCCAGATTCTGACCTCTCACGAAAAGCTCAAGGACGGCGGAATCAAAGTAAGCCTATCCCTTTCAGACGGAATAGGTAATATTATATCGATGTCCTTGCTTTCCTCCGACGAGGAACAAGCCAGCGTAATCGAGAAGAGCTTCCGCAGCGGAGCGGAGAACATATACCACAAAATTATAAAACTGCTTACAGAGCAGGAGAAAGAGAGCTAAGAAACCAATATGAACACTATTATTCCGGAAGGCTACAAAAGTACGCTCAGTATCTATGATACGCAGAAGGCAATCAGCCTGTTAAAAAGGATATTCATCGACAGGCTCGGAGGGGAGCTCAATCTTTACCGTGTGTCTGCGCCTCTTTTCGTGCAGGCAAATACGGGAATCAATGACGACTTGAACGGTGTGGAGCGGCCTGTTGCTTTCGATATAGCCAATACGGAAAAGGAAGGGCAGGTCGTCCAATCGCTTGCGAAGTGGAAGCGAATCGCTCTCAAGCGCTATGATTTCTACCCGGGCAAGGGACTTTATACAGACATGAACGCCATCAGGCGCGATGAGGAAATGGACAATCTCCATTCGGTATATGTCGACCAGTGGGACTGGGAAAAGGTTATAGAAGCAAAGGACCGGAACGTAGATTTTCTCAAGTCGCAGGTCAATAGAATTGTCGGCGCACTTTGTGATACGCAGATGACGATGCAGTCGATTTATCCCCAGCTTGCTCTGGGCGGTCAGCTGAACAGGGCTGTTACCTATATTACTGCTCAGGAGCTTGAGGATATGTACCCCGGCCTCACACCGAAGGAACGCGAAAACGTCATAACAAAAAAATGCGGTACGGTGTTTCTTATGGGCATAGGCGGTGCGCTGAAGGGCGGCAAGCCGCACGACGGACGCGCTCCCGACTATGACGACTGGGATTTAAACGGCGATATTCTCTTCTGGTATGAGCCGCTTAACTGTTCATTTGAGGTTTCGTCAATGGGTATTCGCGTGAATCCCGAGTCTCTTGACAGGCAGCTCAAAATTGCAGGCTGCGATAATCGGAGAGATCTGCAGTATCACAAGATGCTTCTCAATAATGAGCTTCCGCTGTCTATAGGCGGCGGTATCGGGCAGTCGCGCATCTCCATGCTCCTGCTGAACAAGGTGCATATCGGCGAGGTTCAGGTTTCAATCTGGGACGAGCAAACCACAAAAGCCTGTGAGAAGGCGGGAATAATGCTGCTGTGAAATAAGAGGAGGAAACATTGTCCGCCTCTTATCAAAATAAGAACGGAGCGGACAAAAATCCGCTCCGTTCTTGTTTTTTTACTGCATCGTTATCGTACTGCCTGTTGGAACTATGGCGATATAGGTTTTCCCGACCGCGAGCTCAAGAGGAGTTCCATTCTCAAGAGTATATTTAAAACAGCTTCCGGTTCCGGTATGGCTCCATTTGATAGGAACAGTCTTGCCGTTTACGATGAAATGACCTGTGCCACTGCCGTCAAGATCAAACGCTCTGCGGCCGTAATCGTCCAGAATTTTTCCGTCGGAGTAGAGAACGAGAAGGTTTTTGAAAGTCACGGTTTCATTTGTCGTTCCGTCTATGATATCAGTGCCGTACTCAGCGCCTGTGTAAAGACCCGTATCGGCATGATAGGTGAAGTTCGTATCCTTGATGCCTTCAAAGCTGACTTTTACAGTTCCAGCCGGGGTGGCGGAGGCACCCAGGTCGGGCGTCTCGGTGAAGCTAAGACCGTAGTCGAAGGTTCCGCTGTGCTTGGTGTCGTAGCCGAGACTCTGAACACAGGCGAGCACCTTGTCGGAAGTCGTAAAGAGACTGTGCTCGCTGCCATACTTCATGCGGGTCGGGTCACGGTAGAAGGTGGTGCCTGAATAGGCGCCGCGTACGCCGTCGATGTTGTCAACGCCTTTGGCGGAAATGTCGGTATAAGCCTGGTCGCTACCGCCGGCATGGACATAAATGGCGTCGTAAGCCAGAGCGAGCTCAATATAATACGGGCGTGAGGAACGCATGCTTCCGATTGCTCCAACGCCGTTGATATCGGAGAAAATCGCCTCGAAACGGGTTATGTTGCCCTCAGCGAGAACCTCATAAAGGATATCAGCTTTTGAGATGCCGTCCTGGGGCCTGGCAACACCGAGGTTATTAAGCATGACTGCGTAGGGTCTGTTTGCGCTGATGTCGGAAGAAATCGCTTCTCCGGTGAGTGGATTGGTAATTACTTCTGGGGAAGGCGTCGGTTCCGGCGTCGCGGACGGAGAATTGATTGAAGGCGGTTCCGGGGAAAACTCAGCGGTTGGATTCTTTTTTCCGCATGCTGTAAGCAGTATGAGTAGGGCGAGTATAACTGGAAATAATTTTTTCATATGTACCTCCGTGATAAAAAACAGGTGCCGAATTACGACATTTTCAGACACAAATTCCAGCTGTATGATACTCTCATTTTATGCTATTGTCAAACCTGTTAAGGGGTGATAGAATATATTGGAATCAAAAATCCATCAATGCAAGGAAGTAACGGCGATGTACGAAGAAGTGAGAAAGGCCTCGCGAGAAGCGATTGATGAGCTTCTCGCTGAAGCAAAGCCTTTGAGTGGGCAAATTATTGTTGTGGGCTGTTCATCAAGCGAAATTGTGGGCGAAAAAATTGGAAAAGGCTCGGTCCCGGAAGCGGCTGAGGCAGTTCTGGAAGCCATTCTGCCTGTAATAAATGAAAACGGTCTTTTTCTCGCGGCCCAGTGCTGCGAACATTTAAACAGAGCTCTGGTTGTTGAGCGAGAAGTCGCCGAAAAAAACGGGTATGAAATCGTATCCGCCGTTCCAAAAACGAAAGCAGGCGGTTCCTTCGCGGCGGCGGCTTTCCTCAGGTTTCGCGACCCCGTTCTTGTCGAGCATATCAAAGCCTCCGCGGGGCTTGACATTGGAGGAACGCTTATCGGGATGCATTTGCGTGATGTCGCGATTCCTCTGCGCTTAAACACAAAAAAGATAGGAGAGGCTTTTGTCTCTGCGGCCCGAACCCGCCCGAAGTATATCGGCGGCTCAAGGGCTCAGTACGAATAG
>JASDTK010000243.1:8131-8709 GCA_041891555.1 Oscillospiraceae bacterium | reverse complement strand
TTAATATAGGGCAGTGCTTTCGATTTACGGAAGCGTTGTCCTATATTAAAGCAAAAAAATGCTGAAAATTGGAAGAGATTATAGGAAAAACCCTCTTCTCAAAACATCCCATTGTGGTATAATGGAAATGATTTTTAAATGATACATGGCATAGCAAAAGGAGGCTCCAATGTTTAAAATCGTAAAAAAGAGAATCCTCAACACCGCAGGCACAACGATTGAGATGGTCGTTGACGCTCCGCTTGTCGCGAGGAAATGTCTGGCGGGACAGTTTATTATCTTCCGGCTTGACGAATTCGGTGAGCGGATACCGCTCACGATTGCTGATTATGACCGCGAAAAAGGTACGGTTACAATCATGTACCAGCCCGTAGGCAGATCGACGATGTTGCTGGCGGAGCTGAACGAGGGCGATTATATTATGGATTTTGTAGGCCCGCTCGGTAAGCCGACGGAAACGGAAGGCCTGAAGCGAGTCGCGGTTGTCGGCGGCGGAGTCGGCTGCGCGATTGCCTATCCGGTTGCGAAGGCGATGCACGAAAAGGGCGTCGAAGTCGATATGATAGCCGGTTTCCGTT
>JASDTK010000243.1:7092-8121 GCA_041891555.1 Oscillospiraceae bacterium | reverse complement strand
TATATATCACTACGGATGACGGATCCTATGCCGAAAAGGGTTTTGTGACCGACAAACTGAAGGAGCTTATCGAATCCGGCAGGAAATATGACGAGGTCGTCGCTATTGGCCCCGGCATCATGATGAAATTCGTGAGCCTTACTACCAAGCCCTACGGGATAAAAACCGTTGTTTCGCTCAATCCGATAATGATAGACGGAACAGGAATGTGCGGCGGCTGCCGCGTGTCGGTCGGCGGAGAGACGAAATTTGCCTGTGTCGACGGGCCGGAGTTTGACGGGCACCTTGTCGACTGGGACGAGCTTCTGCGCCGCGGCGCTTTCTATAAAGATGAAGAAACCGAGCAGAAAGAACACATCTGCCGCCTGACTGGAGGTGTGCGTCATGGCTGATATGTCACCGATAAAAAATCCGATGCCCGAGCAGAAACCGGATATCCGCAACAAAAATTTCCTTGAGGTTGCTCTGGGCTACACTGACGATATGGCAAAAAGCGAGGCAAAACGCTGCCTCAGCTGCAAAAATAAGCCCTGCGTTTCCGGCTGTCCCGTAAATGTGCGCATTCCAGAATTCATTACGAAGTGCGCGGAAGGCGAATTCGAAGAAGCTTATGAGATAATTACATCAACAAATTCTCTGCCCGCCGTATGCGGCAGAGTCTGCCCACAGGAAAGTCAGTGTGAGGGCAAGTGCGTCCGCGGTATTAAGGGTGAGCCGGTAGCGATAGGCCGCCTTGAACGCTTCGTGGCGGATTTCCACAGGGCCAATATTTTAGCCAAAGCGCAGTCAAAGTTGAAAATTGAAACTAACGGCCACAAGGTCGCCGTTATCGGCTCCGGACCTGCGGGACTAACCTGTGCGGGAGATCTGGCGCGTCTGGGATACGAAGTGACGATATTCGAAGCCTTCCATAAAGCGGGCGGTGTGCTGGTTTACGGCATTCCCGAATTTCGTCTGCCGAAGGCTATCGTGCAGAGCGAAATCGATAACCTCATAAATCAGGGCGTGAAGATAGTCACAAACGCCGTT
>JASDTK010000243.1:5110-7082 GCA_041891555.1 Oscillospiraceae bacterium | reverse complement strand
GGGCTATGAGCATAGATGAGCTTTTTGAAGAGGGCTTTGAGGCTGTTTTCATCGGCTCCGGCGCGGGACTTCCGCAGTTTTTGAACATTCCGGGCGAGAACCTGCTCGGCGTTTATTCAGCGAACGAATACCTGACGAGAATTAATCTTATGAAGGCGTACTTGCCCGAATACGATACACCAATCAAAAAGGTGAAGAGGGTTGCCGTTGTGGGCGGCGGCAATGTCGCTATGGACTCCGCGCGCTGCGCAAAGCGTATGGGAGCTGACGAAGTCTACATTGTCTACCGCCGCAGTATGGAAGAGCTTCCCGCGAGAAAGGAAGAGGTTCATCATGCGATGGAGGAGGGCGTCATATTTAAGCTCCTCAATAACCCCATCGGCGTACTCGGTGATGACGACGGGCATGTCAAGGGCTTGGAATGTCTGCAGATGGAGCTCGGTGAGCCCGATGAGTCAGGCCGCCGCAGACCGGTGGAAATAAAAGGCTCGAACTTTGTTCTGGACGTTGACGCAGTAATAATGGCAATCGGAACAAGCCCAAATCCTCTTATCAAGTCCACTACAGAAGGTCTTGAAACGAACAAAAGAGGCTGCATTGTTGCCGACGAAACCGCTGCAACGTCAAGAGCCGGTGTTTTCGCCGGAGGCGATGCCGTTACGGGCGCCGCGACGGTTATCCTTGCGATGGGCGCCGGAAAAACCGCCGCGCAGAGTATAGATTCGTACATCAGCAGCAAATAATAATAGCGGGACTGCAAAAGCAGCCCCGCTTTAATACTTTTTTCAGCGCTTGTTCTTTTTGTAAATCATCCAGAGTCCGCGCATCAGAATTTCCTTGTCGGTAGTCATCCCCTGCCTTTTGCAATAGGGCGAAATTGTGTCTGCCCAGTCGCCGCAGACAACAACCGAAACTGGTTCTCCAAGTTCTGCCTCGACTCTTTCAAGCAGTCCGTCTATCATGGCCGCGGAGCCGTGAACAATGCCGCTCTGTATACAGGAAATTGTCGTCTTACATATGACCTGCGGAGTCGGAGTAATACTTACGTTTGAGAGCATCGCCGCTCCGCGTGCGAGCCCCTCCTGAGAAACCATAGGTCCGGGGCTGATAATGCCGCCGATGTAGTTTCCCCCCCTGTCGATTATTCCCATAGCTATAGCCGTACCCATGACGACGATGACGCAGGGCAGAGGATAGTCCGCAATCGCCGCGACCGCGGACGCGACAAAATCGCCGCCCAGTTCTGTCGGGTCCTCAAGCCTGATATTAAGTCCGGTTTTAATTCCGGGACCCACGATTGAAGGAACGCGTCCGGTAACGAGCGCAACGGCGTCCTTGATGATAGCCGTCAGCGGCGGGACAACGGAGGAAATAATAGCGCCCTCGACGCTTTTGATTTCAAAGCCGCGCTGACGAAAAGCGAGCTCAATCAGAACGGCGTATTCATCGGCGGTTTTACTCCTGTCCGAAGACAGGCGCAGCATGAAAAGCGCTTTGCCCTCATCCATTACGGCGAAAACCGCGCTGGTATTGTTTATATCGACAGTAAGTATCATATAAGCGCCTCATAATTATAGAATCAATATATTATAATTACTTTATCAAAATTAATCGTTTATGTCAAATATACGAATTGCGCAAATTTGTAGCGGTTTTACCCGCAACATCTAAAATAAGTCTTGCAAATGCTTATATTTTATGGTAATATACATGTGTTAGTGAAGGAAACGTGAGTGTTGAGTGGGTTCTCCCACTCTTTTTGTTGATTAGAAAAAATTTGTAAGAATATGGAATACGGAGCTGTATGAGTAAGATTAACGATCTGGTTACCGAGCTTGCCCGCCCGATTGTCGAGGGATTTGGCTGCGAGCTTTGGGACGTTGAGTATGTTTCAGAGGGCGGGCAGTGGTATCTTCGAATATACATCGATAAAGATGAGGGCGTTTCAATTAACGACTGCGAGAACGTAAGC
>JASDTK010000243.1:0-5100 GCA_041891555.1 Oscillospiraceae bacterium | reverse complement strand
ACGTAAGCCGCGCGCTTGATCCGATTTTGGATGAAAAAGACCCCATTCCGACCAACTACATTTTTGAGGTCTCATCGGCGGGACTGACAAGACAGCTTAAGCTGCCCGCGCATTTTCATAAGTTTTTAGGTGAAACTGTTGAAGTAAAGCTGTATAAACCTTTGGATGGCATAAAACTATATAAGGGCATCCTCGAATCTTATGAAAAAGGAAACGTAACGCTTGACTGCGGCGGAAAAACGATAGATTTCACAAAAGAACAGATTGCAGGCGTGCACATAAGTCTGCTTTAATTTCGAAAGGAACAATATATGAACGCTGATTTTTTTGCGGCACTTGACGACATAGAAAAAGAAAAGGGCATACCCAAGAGCTATATGTTCGAAAAGATCACACAGGCTCTTCTGGCCGCGTACAAAAAAGACAATCCCGCCTGCGCCGATAACGTCGTCATCAATATGGACGACGAAAAAAAGCGCATTGATATGTATCTTCGCATGGAGGTCGTCGACGAGGTGGAAAACCCGGCGACGCAGCTTCTTGTCGAGGCGGCGCAGAGCTATTCCAAGCGCGCGAAGGTCGGCGGCTTCGTCGAGGTACCGATTGAAACGAAGAAATTCGGACGCATTGCCGCTCAGGCCGCGAAGCAGGTCATCATTCAGGGCATAAGGGAAGCCGAACGCGGCATTATTTTTGACGAATTTACATCCAAAGAGCAGGAAATACTGACAGGCACGGTTTCCAGGATCGAGCCGCGTACCGGCAGTATATCAATAAAGATAAATTCCAATTCCGAATACACCGAAGCGATGCTTTCTCCTAATGAACAGATTAAAGGCGAAAGACTTGTCGAGGGTCAGATGGTCAAGGTTTACGTCGTCGAGGTCAGAAAATCGACAAGAGGCCCGCAGGTGCTCATTTCCCGCACCCATCCGGGACTGGTAAAGCGCCTGTTCGAAATTGAAGTGCCGGAAATATTTGACGGTATCGTCGAGATAAAAAGCATCGCGAGAGAAGCCGGAAGCCGCACGAAGATTGCCGTCTGGTCAAACGATCCTGACGTCGACCCGATCGGCGCCTGCGTCGGACCTAAGGGAGGACGCGTGGCTGGTATTGTTTCCGAGCTTGGCGGAGAGAAGATTGACATCATCAAATTCAGCGAACAGCCTGAGGAATTTATTTCCGAGGCGCTTTCTCCTGCGGACACTATCGCGGTCACAATGCTGGACGAGGGCAAAAGCTGCAGGGTAATAGTACCTGACTCTCAGCTTTCGCTCGCAATCGGCAAGGAAGGGCAGAACGTCCGTCTTGCCGCAAAGCTTACCGGCTATAAAATTGATATAAAACCCGAGTCCGAGGGGAGCTACTGATAAATATATATTATGAAAGGGGTGGCCGTAGTGCCTAAAAAGATACCTATGCGTCAGTGTACCGGCTGCCGCGAAATGAAACCAAAGCGAGATCTGATACGCGTCGTAAAATCGCCTGAAAACGTGATTACCCTTGACTTTAAGGGCAAGGCTCAGGGAAGGGGCGCCTATGTATGCAAAAGTCAGGAGTGCCTGAAAAAAGCAATAAAGAGCAAAGCTCTCGAAAGATCTCTCGAGGTGCCGATTCCGGATGAGATTTACTCTCAGCTCAAGGAACAGATGGAGGCAGGAGATGAATAAGGCTTTGAATTATATAGGACTTGCGAAAAAAGCCGGCTCGATTGAGGTAGGCGAAACGAACTCGGGGGCCGCGATACGCGCGGGTAAGGGCAGAGTGCTTCTGCTTTCCTCCGACGCTTCCGATAACGCAAGACGCAGAGCGGTAAACTACATTCACGAGACACAGACGCCACTTGTAACGCTGCCGTTTTCTAAGGCCGACCTTTCACAGATTACGGGCGACACAGGCTGTTCAATGGCGGTGATTACGGATTTTGGACTTGCTGCCGCTTTAATGGAGGCGCTTGCAGAGGATGAACCGAGTTATAAGGCCACAGCAGAACTTCTGACTCAGAAGAGTATAAAAGCACAGATGAGGAAACGAGAAGCTTTGGCTCACGAAAAGAACCTGAAAAAAGGCAAAGCAGCCGCAAGCACCGCGACGGGCAAGAGGAGGAGAAACATATGAGTACACTTATTAAATACAGAGTTCATGAGGTGGCAAAGGACTTCAAAATGAATTCCAAGGATATTGCACAGATATTGACGGAGTACGCCACCGTACCAAAGAACCATATGCAGGTTCTTGAGGAGAACGAGCTGGACCTTATATTCGAATATCTTACCCAGCATAACCAGGTTGAAGACCTTGCAGAGGTATTTGCCGTTCCCGAAAAGCAAAAGGCGGAGGAGCCTGTTGCTGTCAAGGCGCCGGAAGCTCCAAGTGCAACTGCTGTAAACCAGCCTGTAGCTCCGAAGCCGGAAGTGCAATTTCGGCCCAATACCAATCAAAAGCCTGTTGAAAACAAGCCTTATGTTCCCAGAGTTGCTCCCGAAAAGCGCATTATCGATACGCGCGGAGGAACGGTCAACATCGAAAAATACGACGAAAGACTCTCAAACCTTGTTCCTGATAAGGCCGAGGATATGCAGGGCAAGCAGAAGTTTATCAACAAGAACAAGAATCATCAGATTATCAGCCCCAAACGTAAGCAGGAGGAGAAAGACAAACTCCAGCGTCTGCAGTTCGAGATTGCGAAAAAGGCGCCTGTCAAGGTTTCGATACCTAACGAAATTAATGTAGGCGAGCTTGCCAGCCGCATGAAAAAAACAGGGGCGGAGGTCGTTCGCCAGCTGATAAAGCTAGGAACAATGTCATCTCTGTCAGACACGATTGACTATGAAACGGCAGCTCTTGTCGCAATGGAAATGGGCTGTAAGGTAGAAAAAGAGGTCGTTGTCACGGTTGAAGAAAGACTCATAGACGACAGCATTGATAAAAACGAGGATCTCGTTTCCCGCGCGCCGGTCGTTGTCGTTATGGGTCATGTTGACCACGGCAAAACTTCGCTGCTCGACCGCATCCGTGAATCGAACGTAGCAAGCGGAGAGGCCGGCGGCATTACGCAGCATATCGGCGCATATCGCATTGAAATAAACGGCAGCCCCATTACTTTTCTGGATACACCGGGACACGAAGCTTTTACCTCTATGCGCGCGCGCGGCGCTATGGTTACGGATATTGCAATCCTTGTTGTCGCGGCGGACGACGGTATCATGCCTCAGACCGTAGAGTCGATTAATCACGCAAAGGCAGCGGGTATACCGATTATCGTTGCTATAAATAAAATGGATAAGCCCACGGCAAATCCGGATCGTATTAAGCAGGAATTGACCCAATACGAACTTGTCAGCGAGGAATGGGGTGGCGACACGATTATCGTCCCAATTTCCGCAAAGACCGGAATGGGTGTTGATAAGCTGCTTGAAATGGTTGCCATCCAAGCCGAAATGCGCGAGCTTAAGGCAAACCCGAACCGCGCTGCAAAGGGCACCGTTATAGAAGCCCGCCTCGACAAGGGACGCGGTCCGATTATGACCGTTCTGGTACAAAACGGTACTTTGAAGCTGGGCGATATAATTATCGCGGGAACTGCTGTCGGCCATGCCCGCGTAATGACAAGCGATAAGGGTGAGCGTATCACCGAAGCCGGGCCCTCGGTACCGGTCGAAATCGCCGGACTTTCTGAGGTCCCTCAGGCGGGAGATATTTTCAACGCCGTTGCGGACGAACGTATGGCGCGCGAGCTTGCCGAGCAGAGAAAGCAGCAGACTAAAGACGCAAGCATCGGCGTACCCAAAAAGGTGTCACTTGAGGATTTGTTCGCACAAATTCAACAGGGTGAAATCAAAGACTTAAATATAATCGTCAAGGCTGACGTTCAAGGGAGTGCCGAAGCGGTAAAATCCTCTCTGGAGAAGCTGACAAACGAAGAAGTGCGCGTTCGCGTAATTCACTCCGCGGTCGGCGCAATTAATGAGTCGGACGTTATGCTGGCCGCTACCAGCGGAGCGCTTATTGTAGCGTTCAACGTTCGTCCGGACAACGCGGCGCGCGATTACGCGGTCAGAGCAAACGTGGATATAAGAATGTACCGTGTCATATACGACTGCATCAACGAAATTGAGGCGGCTATGAAGGGCATGCTGGCTCCTAAATTCAAGGAAGTCATCACCGGTCACGCCGAGGTTCGTCAGGTTATCAAAATTTCAAAAATCGGCACTGTCTGCGGAAGCTATGTCACGGACGGCAAGATTGTCAGAAACAGCAGCGTCCGCGTAATTCGAGACAGCAAAGTCGTCTTTGAGGGAACGCTTTCCGGACTGCGCCGCTTCAAGGACGATGTCAAAGAAGTCGCCACAAATTACGAGTGCGGCATTAGCATTGAGAAATTCAATGATGTAAAGGAAGGCGATATTATCGAAGCCTTCGTCATGGAACGCATTGTATAATAAAATTATCAGATATAACCGAAGATGAGGTGAAACTATGGCAGGCTACAGGCTGGACAGGACAAATGACGACATTCAGATTGTTTTGAGTGAGCTTTTGCGCTCAATCAAAGACCCGAGAGTGAATCAGGGAATGATAAGCGTCACGAGGACGGAAACGACCGGCGATTTGCGCTACTGTAAGGTTTTTCTAAGTGTTTTCGGTCTTCAGGATGAAAAAGAGTTTAAAAAAGGACTTAAATCCGCCTCAGGCTGGCTCAGGAGAGAGCTGTCTCAGAAGCTAAGTCTCAGGTATACGCCTGAGCTGATATTCGAGCTTGACAATTCGATTGAGCATGGCGCACATATCAATGAAATCATCAGCAAACCGGGCTTTTTAGTCGGGACTCCGGAGGAGCAGGACAATGACAATCGCTGAAACAGTCGGACTTCTCCGCGAAAATGATGATTTTCTTATAATCACACATATCAGACCGGATGGCGACACTATCGGAAGTGCTTCCGCACTTTGTTATGCTCTTCGCAAAATCGGAAAAACTGCCTATCTTTTTAATAATCCCCAGTTCGTGGACAGTTATCCTTGGGTATCGGAGCCCTATCTCTCACCGGAAGGCTTTGAATATAACTATACTGTCTGCGTGGATATGGCAGACGTTGG
>JASDTK010000242.1:0-13405 GCA_041891555.1 Oscillospiraceae bacterium | reverse complement strand
GGGTTCTGACGATGGATCTTCACGCCTCACAGATTCAGGGCTTTTTTGATATACCTGTGGACAACCTTATGGGCAGTCCTCTGTTTGCAAATTACTACATCAATAAGTTCGGAGCCAGTAATCCCGATTGCATTGTGGTATCTCCCGATGTCGGAAGTGTTGCCAGAGCAAGAAAGTTCTCCCAGAAGCTGGGCATGAACTTTGCAATTGTCGATAAACGCCGTGAAAAGGCAAACAGCTCCGAAGTCATGAACATAATTGGTGAAGTAAAAGACAAGACCGTCATTATGCTCGATGACATGGTCGACACCGCGGGCAGTCTCTGCGGCGCCGCGAAAGCCCTCATCGAGATGGGCGGAGCGAAAGAGGTCTTTGCCTGCGCTTCCCACGGCGTACTTTCCGGTCCCGCAATAGGCCGTATAGAGGAAAGCTACATCAAGGAACTCGTCCTGCTCGATACTATTCCATATCCCGCCAAGAAAAAATGCAAGAAGATCAAGTACCTCTCCGTCGACTCTCTCTTTGCCGAAGCTATCGGACGCATTTATGAGGAAGTTTCGATATCCTCACTTTTCGACTGATATTTTGTATCGCCTGATGTATTCTGTTTGTCGGCATCAGATTGTCCCTGGTCATCGTTTTCAGGCGGGCATTTTAATCTGCTTTGTTTGTCAGGCGGCGAAAGGACACATAAGTTTATGCTTTTTAAGAATCAGTCCGGCGGCGCTGATTGGATGGTCGTTTTTCTCGGGAATCCCGGTCCGAGATATACTGGCTCCCGCCACAACGTAGGGTTTCTAGCCGCGGACAAGCTGGAAAAGCTCGAAAACATAAAAATTAGCAAGCTTCGTTTCAACGCGCTCACGGCTCTCGCCATTCTTGGCGGCGCAAAAGTGTTGCTTATGAAGCCTCAAACCTACATGAATCTTTCCGGTAATGCCGTGGCTCCCGCCGCGGCTTACTATAAAATTCCCGCCAATCGTATTATTGTTGTCTGTGACGATATTGCTCTACCCGTCGGAAAGCTTCGCATCCGCATAAAAGGTACGAGCGGCGGGCATAACGGGCTGAAAAGCATTATATCCGCCCTAGGAACCGAAGAGTTTCCGCGGATCAAAATCGGCGTTGGCGCGCCTCCCAAAAACGACATAGAGGAAGATATGATTAACTGGGTTTTGGGGATTTTTCACGGCAGCGATGCGGATACGATTGCGGAAACGTGCGAAAACGCCGCAAAGGCTGTTTCTGTTATTATTTCCGACGGCGCGGATAAAGCTATGAATACCTATAACTGACAGCGGGAGCATAACCCCGCTGTCTTTGTTTAGAGCTTTTCGTCAGAGCTCATTCAAATCTTTGCAAAGGTGGTGTGCCCATGACCAAAAAACAGATCGAAGTTTTTAACGACAGCTTTGCATCCGGAAAATGCTTTCACGCTGGGGATTACCTCGGTTCGCATTTAACATCGGATGGCGCGGTTTTTCGTGTCTGGGCACCAAACGCTCTGAAGGTATCCGTCGCAGGCGATTTCAACAGCTGGGCAGTCGGCGCGGCTCCCATGAAAAATATCGGCGGCGGAATCTGGGAGGCCGAAATCAAGGGCGTTCCCGCGCTCTCATCTTATAAATATGCCGTTTCCGCGAGCGACGGGCAGACTCTTTGGAAATCGGACCCCTACGGGAACTATTCCGAGCTTCGTCCCTCCACGGCCTCAAAGCTATATGAACTTGAGGGCTACCAATGGAGAGACGAAAAATGGCTTAAGCATCGAAGGGAACACAAGGTTTACAGCAGTCCTCTCAACATATATGAAATTCATCCCGGTTCCTGGAGGCGACATGAAAACGGGGATTTTCTCAGTTATCGTGAGCTTGCAGATGAGCTTATACCCTATCTAAAAAAAATGTGCTTCACCCATATCGAGCTTATGCCGGTAACGGAATTTCCTTATGACGGTTCCTGGGGTTATCAGTGCACAGGCTATTTTGCCGCTACCTCCAGATACGGTACTCCGCATGACCTTATGAGCTTCGTCGACGCATGCCACAAGGCTGGCATCGGCGTAATCATGGACTGGGTTCCCGCGCATTTTCCTAAGGACCCGCATGGCCTTGTCGAGTTTGACGGCACAAGACTCTACGAGGATTCGGACCCGCTTATGGCGGAGCATCCGAGCTGGGGCACCCGAATTTTCGATTATGCAAAGGGTGGCGTTCGGAGTTTTCTCATATCCTCCGCCCTGTTCTGGCTCGAAAGATACCACTTTGACGGGCTGCGTGTGGACGCCGTTGCCTCCATGCTCTATCTCGATTACGACAGAAAAAAGGGCCGGTGGAAACCTAATAAATTCGGCGGAAGGGAAAATCTGAACGCAGTCGACTTCCTTCGCAGCCTGAACGAAGCCTGCTTCGCTTTTGACGACAGTATACTGATGATAGCGGAGGAAAGCACCGCCTGGCCGCTTGTTACGGCCCCGACCGATATCGGAGGACTCGGCTTCAACCTTAAATGGAATATGGGCTGGATGAACGACAACCTTCGTTATCTCAAAACTGACCCCTATTTCCGTGCGGGCTGTCACAGTGACCTCACCTTTTCTCTCATGTACGCTTTTTCCGAAAATTTTGTTCTGCCGCTTTCACACGATGAGGTCGTCCATATGAAGGGTTCGCTTATCGGAAAAGCTCCGGGTACTTTAGAGCAGAAATTTTCGGGAGTCCGGGCTTTCTGGGCCTATATGCTCGCACATCCCGGGAAAAAGCTTTTATTTATGGGCGCGGAGCTTGGACAGCAGAGCGAATGGAACTATGAGACCGCACTGCCGTGGGAGTTGCTTGAAAATCCGGATAATTCAGCGCTCAATCAGTTCTTCGCTGAGATCAACAAGTTCTACTGCTCAAGCCGCCCACTCTGGGATCTCGACTTTGACGGTAAGGGTTTCAGATGGATCTGTCCCGACGAAAGCATGAAGAACATTATCGGTTTTATCAGGAAGGATCACGCAGAGCGTGAGTTTGTCTTTGTATGTAATTTTTCGGGCGCGACCGTCAGCAATTTTCGTCTCGGCGTTTCAGGCACGGGAAAGTATGAAGTGCTGCTCTCCACTGATGAGAAGAACTTCGGCGGAGGCGGAGAGCTTTGCGCGGGCAAGGATTATTCTGTCGAGAACGTACCACATCACGGTCTGAATCATTCAATAATAATGGACGTTCCTCCACTTACTGCAGCATTCATGCATAGAACCAGAATTTGATTCCCACTTGTAAGCAATCAGGAATTTATTACACATTGAGGAAATATAGTACAGAATCAATATAAATCGGAGGCTCTCGTATGAAAAAGGAGTGCATCGCAATGCTGCTTGCGGGCGGCCAGGGTTCCAGGCTCTACGCTTTGACTAGCAGAGCTGCAAAGCCCATCATGCCCTTCGGCGGCAAATATCGCATAATTGATTTTCCTCTTTCAAACTGCGCAAATTCAGGCATCAATGTTGTCGGCGTGCTGACACAGTATCAGCCGCTGCAGCTCAACAGTTACATCGGCAGCGGTCAGCCCTGGGACATGGACATATCGCGCGGAGGAGTCTATATACTTCCCCCCTATCAGAGCGCCGGAGAAAAGGGCGAGTGGTTTTCGGGTACGGCAAACGCTATCTATCAGAACATAGGTTTCGTTGATATGTGGGAGCCCGAATATGTGCTTATTCTCAGCGGCGATCATATTTATAAGATGGATTACGCGGATATGCTCGAACAGCACAAGGAGCACGGAGCGGACTGCACAATAGCCGTGATACAGGTGCCTATGGAGGAAGCATCCCGCTTTGGTATTATGTCAACCGATAGCGATGGTTATATTTACAAATTTGCGGAGAAGCCCAAGGAGCCCGAAAGCGATCTGGCGTCTATGGGCATCTATATCTTTTCCTGGCAGAAGCTCAAGAAATACCTCATTGAAGATGAGCTGAATCCCAGGTCAGAAAAAGATTTCGGTAAAAATATTATTCCTAATATGCTTAATGCGGGAGAAAGACTCTGGGCCTATTCCTTCAGCGGCTACTGGCGTGACGTTGGAACGATAGACAGTCTTTGGGAATCAAATATGGATATGTTGGCACCTGCTTTAATCGATTTATATGACCGCTCATGGCCGATTCGCAGCAGAAGCCCCATTAAGCCTCCGCACTACATCGGAGAGAATGCCGAGATACGGCACAGCATCATAACCGAGGGCTGCGATATCTGCGGAACAGTCTCAAACTCCGTATTGAGCAACAGCGTTTTCGTGGGTGAGGGCGCGGTGGTCAATTACAGCATTCTGATGCCCGGATGTAAAATCGGAAAAAATGCCGTAATTGAGTATTCGATAATCGGTGAAAACGCAGTCGTAGGAGAAGGCGCCTCAGTTGGCTCCCCTCCGAACGGGCTGACTGATATAAAAATTACAACCTGCGGTCCCGACTCGGCTGTAAGTGACGGCGCAAGAATTGAAGCGGGTGCTATGATATACGCAGATAGGAGGGCTTAATTATGTCTGATTTGCACGGAATTATCTATGCATACCATTCCTCGCCCGCACTGGGCGAGCTTGTGACGCCTCGAACGAGTGCTTCACTTCCCTTCTGCTCGCGATATAGACTCATAGATTTTGCTCTGTCAACGATGGCTAATGCGGGCGTGCGTGATGTCGGCGTAATCATGCAGCGCGATTATCAGTCGCTTCTGGATCATTTGGGAAGCGGCAAGGACTGGGATCTCAGCCGCCTGAGCGGCGGGCTTCGCCTTTTGCCGCCCTTTGGCATGCACGATAATTGTATAGGTGAATACAAGGGCGGTATGGAAGCTCTTTCAGCGGTCAAAACCTATATTGACGATATCAAACAGAATCATGTGGTCATTTTCCGCGGCGATCTTGCCGCCAATATCGACTTAAAGGACGTTTTTGACGCTCACCTCAGCTCCGGCTGCGAAATTACGGCGGTCTGTGCTGAAAATGTATGCAAAGGCGGAGGTGATATCCGCTTTGTCCCCGATATGCCGAATACATCCAAAAAAATGCTGTTTTCAAATTCAGCCCGCGGCGCGGCATTAGCGACAATTGAGGTTTACATAATTAACAAGTCACTTCTCGTCGACCTCATTGATTGGTGCCGCTCAAATGGCAAACTCCATTTTCATCGTGATGCTCTGACTCATTATCTCAGCGAGGGCGGAACAGTGGGGCTTTACGTCCACAAGGGCTACACCGCCCGAATCTGCTCTGTTTCGGATTATTACTCAGCAAATATGGATATGCTCAGTGCTGAATACAGAGATGACCTTTTTAATGACGAGAATCCGATATTTACAAAAGGGCGCAGCAGCGTTTCCACCTATTACGGCGAATGCGCTTTCTCCAAAAACTCTCTTGTGGCGGACGGCTGCTACATCGAGGGTGAGCTTACAAACTGTGTTTTGTTCCGCGGGGTCCATGTAAAAAAAGGTGCAAAACTTAAAAACTGCGTGATAATGCAGGACTCCGTTGTCGGCGAAAATGTTTCGCTCAGTTATGTTATTGCGGATAAATACACCGTTTTTTCTAACGGATTAATGTTATCCGGCAGTCACGCACTGCCAATAATCGTCCCGAAATACAAATTCATATGATAAAACGAAAACCTGATATTCTGGAGGAGAACAATGATATGAAGAGTCTGTATACAGTCAGCGAAGCCGTGCCGTTTGTGAAAACCGGCGGTCTTGCGGATGTCGCCGGTTCTCTCCCAAAGGCCCTGCGCTCACAGGGCGTTGACGCACGAGCAATACTTCCGCTTTACGGCTCCATTGAAGAAAAATGGCGGCTGAAAATGAACTTCTGCTTTTATACTTTTATCAATCTCTCATGGCGAAGGCAGTACTGCGGCGTTTTCAAGCTGGAGTACGACGGGGTCATATGGTACTTTGTCGACAACGAGTATTACTTCAAACGCGACAGCATCTACGGCTGCTATGACGACGGAGAGCGTTTCGCTTTTTTTTCGAAAGCAGTTATTGATATTCTGCCTCTGTTGGACTGGAAGCCAGAAATTATAAACTGCAACGACTGGCAAACTGCGCTGATTCCGCTCTATGTCAGTCAGGACAGCAGCGGATTTTACAGTGATATCAGAACGGTTTTCACCATCCACAACATCGAATATCAGGGGCGTTTCGGCAAGGAATGCCTCGGGGACATTTTCGGACTTTCAGACGAACTTTATCGAGACGGAATCCTGCGCTACGAAAACGACCTCAATCTAATGAAGGGCGCTATCTATAAAGCGGATCACATCACAACCGTGAGTCCGAGCTACGCGTCGGAGCTTCGCGATCCGTTTTTCGCAAGCGGTCTGCACAGAGTTATCGAGGACAATGTATATAAGCTTACGGGTATTTTGAACGGGCTCGATACCGAACGCTATGACCCAATGACGGACAGCCGCCTGCCGGAAAACTACGGTTCGGACAAACTGGAAGGTAAGGAAAACTGTAAAACGGCTCTTTGCCGCGAGCTGGGACTCGAAGAAAACAATACTCCAATAATTGCTTGCATTTCAAGACTCGTCGGACACAAGGGCTTTGACCTTGTTGAAGCTGCGCTTGACAGAATAGTCACCCGAGGTGTAAGATTCATCATTCTCGGAACCGGTGATGAATGCTTCGAAAACTTCTTCCGTGACGCGGAAAACCGTTATAAGGGTAAAGTCTCCGCAAACATCATGTATTCAGAAAAGCGTGCTTCAATGATTTACGCCGGAGCGGATATGCTGCTCATTCCCTCAAAAAGCGAGCCCTGCGGACTTACTCAGATGATTGCGATGCGCTACGGAACGGTTCCGATTGTGCGCGAGGTAGGAGGGCTTAAGGACAGCGTCCGTCCCTATCCGAATGAGGATTCGACTGGCTTCACTTTCCTCTGGTACACGGCAGATGACATGGCCAATGCAATTGACTTTGCAATCGATACCTGGTACGAAAAAGATAAGTGGCACGAATTGATGCTTCGGGATATGGTTGAGAATCTCTCCTGGAACCAATCCGCCAAAGAATATATAAAGATATATGAATCTCTGCTTTAGACACTATTTATTAATTATTATCTGAACAGGACACGGAAAGGAAAAACATATGATCCCAATCAGCAAGGATGAGCTTAAAGCGGCTATCGAAGATAAGCTGGAGGCTCATTACGGGAAAAAGGCGGCGGAAGCGACGCCCTCCGAATTTTTTTGCGCTTGCGCGGCACTTCTGCGCGAAATGACTTCACGCAGTCTCGTTCACGGTGAGCGCCAGGACACAAGGCACATCCATTATCTATCAATGGAATTTTTAATCGGTCGTTCTCTTGCAAAGAACGCCTTCAATCTTGGCATACTTGATGAGCTATACGACACCCTTCGTGAAATGGGTGTTGAGCCTGAAGAGGTTTTTGAATCAGAGCCGGACGCCGGTCTCGGAAACGGCGGCTTGGGAAGACTTGCCGCCTGCTACATGGACAGCATGGCCACGCTCGGTCTTCCCGCGACAGGTTACTCTCTCTGCTACGAGCTTGGCATGTTCTGCCAGAAGATAATTGATTTTAAGCAGGTAGAGGTTGCTGACAGCTGGACCATTTCAGCCGACAGCTGGCTTGTCCCCAGTTATGAAGACGCCGTCGAGGTTCGCTTCGGCGGAAGATGCGAGGAAAAATGGGACTACAACGGCAAGTGTCAGACATCCGTCAAGGATTACACTTCAGTTCTCGCAGTACCGCGCGATATGCTGATTTCGGGATATTCTACTGACTGCGTTAATACGCTCAGACTCTGGGATGCAAAATCTCCAAAGTCCCTTGATATGCGTCTTTTCTCAGGCGGCGAGTATTTGAAGTCTATGGAGCAGCGCACTATGGCCGAGGTCATAACAAAGGTTTTATACCCCGCCGACGACAACACCGAGGGTAAGATACTCCGTATCAAGCAGCAGTATTTCTTTGTGTCGGCGACGGCTCAGTCCGTTGTTAAAAAGCACAGAGAAAAATACGGCAGTGTCCGCAATTTCTCCGAGCACCACGTTTTTCAGATTAACGATACCCATCCGACTATGATAATTCCCGAGCTTATGCGTATTTTCATGGATGAGGACGGCTTAGGCTGGGAAGAAGCGCTGAATCTGGTTTCAAACTGCGTGGCCTATACCAACCATACGGTTATGTCCGAAGCGCTGGAAAGCTGGCCGCAGGAACTCATCGAAGCGCAGCTGCCCCGCATCTGGCAAATTATCCGTGAGATAGATAATCGTCACAGAAAATATCTGGAAGAGAGATTTCGCGGCAACGATGAAGCAGTTCTTCGCAATCTTATCGTCAGCGGCGGCAAGGTGCGCATGGCAAATCTCTGCCTTGCGGTGTGCTTTCGCGTCAACGGCGTCTCTGCCATGCACAGTGAAATTCTGAAGCACGACCTCTTCCGCGACATTTATTCTCAGCAGCCGGATAAATTTACAAACGTCACCAACGGCATCGATCACAGACGCTGGCTCGCTCAGATTAATCCCAAGCTGCACAGTCTGATTACCGAGCTTCTCGGAACTGACGCCTATTTACTGCATCCAGAACAAATTGCGCGGCTTGAAAACCATGCTTCCGACAAAAACGTTCTTTGCAGGCTTGAGGAAATCAAGAAGGATAACAAAAGAAGACTCTGCGACTACATAAAAGCAGAGAACGATGTCCTTATTAATCCCGACGCGATTTTTGATGTGCAGATAAAACGTCTGCATGAATATAAACGTCAGCTACTCTGCGCAATGCTCATTATGGAGCTTCAGCAGCGCATCCATGACAACCCAAACGCTGAGTTTTTGCCGCGCTGTTTTATCTTCGGCGCAAAGGCGGCCAGCAGTTATAAGGCGGCGAAACGTATTATAAGCCTGCTGTGCTCACTCGCGGATGAAATTAACTCCGACCCCCTTTGCAAGGGCAAGCTGCAGGTAGTGTTTCTCGAAAACTATCGCGTGTCCATTGCTGAAAAACTCATGCCCGCGGCACAGGTCTCTGAACAGATTTCCACGGCCGGCAAAGAGGCCAGCGGTACCGGGAACATGAAACTGATGATGAACGGAGCTATCACGATTGGCACACTTGACGGAGCAAATGTAGAGATGCATGAGCATCTCGGTGACGAAAACATGTTTCTTTTTGGTCTGCGCGCCGATGAGATTGCAGCCATGAAAGCCCGCGGCTATGACCCGCTTGCAATTTACAACAGGAGCGAGCGGATTCGCCTTGTCATGAATCATATGAGCCTTGGTTTTCCGAATGGAGAGAACTTTTCCGATCTCGTTTCAAAGCTTGTCTACGGCGGTGACGAATATATGCTGCTTGCGGATTTTGACAGTTATGTTGCCGCTCACGATAATTTATACTCTACAATATCCGATGCAGATAAGCGTTCTGCAGTTTCGCTCCGCAATATTGCCCGCAGCGGAGGATTTGCCGCTGACCGAGCAGTTTCCGAATACGCTAAAAATATTTGGGGCTTTTAAAGTTTCAGCATAAATCCGCAGACAAATGTCTGCGGATTTTTTGTTGCCTGACGACCTAATATAACGCGTTTTTTAAACTCGTCCGCATATACTTCAAATATGAAAACTATATACGCGGACGAGATGTTTCTTCTCAATTTAGTAATCAATTACTTAATCATTCTTGCCACGGCAAAGCTCTGCGCTCTGCCGCTGAAGAGGCTTCGCTTTGCCCTTTCAGCCGCAGTCGGTGCGTTTTATTCTGTCTCCCTGCTGTTTCCACCGTTGCAGTTTCTGGCATCGCCGATTCTGAAGCTTGCTCTGGGGTTTTTGATGACAGTCGTCGCATTCGGCGTTGAGGGAAAGCTGATTAAACCTTTTCTGGCCTTCCTCGCGGTGTCAGCCGCTTTCGGAGGAGCCGTATATGCGGCCTCACTACTGGCTGGTCAGAACCTTGGCGACGGATTATACATAAACGCCTCCATGCGCGTGCTTTTACTCTCCTTTGCGGCGTGCTACTTCGTCCTGACAATTGCGTTCAAGCGATTTGCCAAAAGAAGTTCACGCGAGATTCGCAGCGTAAAGGTGACGCTTTGCGGCAGAACGGCAGAGTTTAAAGCGCTTCGTGACACCGGAAACGAGCTTTTTGATCCCCTCAGCGGGCTTCCCGTCATGGTTGTCGGCGTCAATGAAGCTGGCAAGCTCCTTCCGGAACGGCTTCTGACTGCGCTCAAAACCGGAGTACCTGAATTCATACAGGCACTCGGGGATGAAGATATTCTCTGCGCGCGTTTCCGTTTGGTCCCATATTCTGCTGTGGGCGTAAAAATAGCGCTTCTTCCTGTCTTCAGGCCAGACGCGCTGTCAATCGACGGAAACGAAGAAAAAAACGCTCTGGTGGGGTTCTGTCCCACAATTCTGTGCGGAAACAGCGAATATTCGGCCGTAATTTAGCAATATGCCACTTCTTATCGACGATTGTGGAGATTATCAAGATTTTGGAGGTCTTATGGCGGAACAAAAATCATTAGGTCTATGCGCAAAAATTTACATTGCGCTTGCGGAGGCTCTTGCCAGAATCGGAATCGCACTGCCCCCCGGGATTCATTATATCGGCGGAAGCGACATTCTGCCTCCTCCTCTGTCCAGGAACGAGGAGCGCAAAGCAATTGAAGCGCTTGAGTGCGGTGATGAGGCAGCAAAGAAAAAGCTCATCGAGCACAATCTGCGTCTTGTCGTTTATATTGCCCGGCGTTTTGAGAACACCGGCGTCGGGCTTGAGGATCTCATTTCGATTGGCACAATCGGGCTCATAAAGGCAATCAACACTTTTATATCCGAAAAAAAGATTAAGCTTGCAACCTATGCCTCACGCTGCGTGGAAAATGAAATATTAATGTACTTACGAAAAATCAGCGCGCTCAAAACTGAAGTTTCTCTCGACGAGCCACTCAACACCGACTGGGACGGTAACGAACTCCTGCTTTCAGACGTTCTGGGTACGGACGGAGATGAGGTTTCGCGCCCGCTTGAGGACGACGCGGATAAAACTTTGCTTATGAACGCAGTCGACGGGCTCGAAGAGCGAGAGCGGACGATTATAGTAATGCGCTTCGGTCTGGGCGGCTCAACGGAATATACGCAGAAAGAGGTCGCGGATATCATGGGTATCTCGCAGTCATACATAAGCAGGCTGGAAAAACGGATAATCGTCCGGCTGCGCCGAGAGATAATCCGTCAGTCAAGATAAGAAAAGCTGCACCATCTGGTGCAGCTTTTCTTTTATGAGCCAATCATATACAGCTTCGCAAGTCCGCCGTCCGCCGTCTCGCGGTAATTCCGGTTCAGGTCACGGCCGGTGTCATACATCGTTTTAATAACAAGGTCGAGTGATATCTTACGGGTAAAGGCCATAAAATTCGCAAGCGTCACGGCGTTTATCGCCCTCATTGCCGCGACCGCGTTACGCTCTATGCAGGGTATCTGCACCAGCCCGTAAATCGGGTCACAGGTCAGTCCCAAATGATGCTCAATCGCAATCTCCGCTGAATACTCGATTTGGTCTATACCCATGCCGAAAAGCTCGCCGAGCGCTGCCGCCGCCATCGCGCAGGCCGTACCGATCTCAGCCTGACATCCGCACTCCGCGCCGCTGATTGAAGCATTTGTCTTTACAAGCAGACCGACTAGCCCACCAACCGCAAGAGCGTTGAGAATTTTTTCGTCCTTGTAGCCCTTCTCATCCTTATAATACTTTAAAACCGCGGGTACAACGCCGCAGGAGCCGCAGGTAGGAGCCGTTACAATTTTTCCTCCGTCCGCGTTCTGCTCACTGACAGCAAAGGCGTATGAACATACCATTCTCGTTTCATAGGTTGCTTGGCTCTCGTCCATATGCCGCTGGTTATAAAGCTGCTGCGCACGTCTTTCAACCTTCAGTCCACCCTGCAAGGTACCTGTTCTTGACAAACCCTCGAGTACAGCCGTCTGCATGGCGTCCCAAATCTCGGATAGGTAGTTGAAAAACTCATCGCCTTCCATGCGTCTGACATAATCGCTCAGTCTGATATTATGCTCCTTGCAGTATTGAGAAATTTCCTTAAAGGAATTCTGCTCATAGACCTCGGTATCAGGCTCGGCGGTTTCTCCCTCGGCAAGAATATCGCCTCCGCCTATACTGAAATAACGTTTTTTCAGTATCGTTTTTTCGTTTATTAGCCCTGTAAAGTCCATTGTATTCTGGTGCGGAAGCCCTTCAGTTATTTTATCAAATATGATTTCAATCTTTTTCGGTGCAAGAGCGTTTTTTATGGCCTCATCAGTCTTGTGTCCCTTGCCAGTCTTAGCCAGCGAACCGAAGAGCGTGACTTCATAACTGTCGGCTTCGGGACACAGGGCCGCAAAATGCTTCGCGGCTTTTTCCGGCCCCATTGTATGAGAGCTGGATGGACCTAGTCCGATTTTGTATACCTGACGTATAGATTTCATATTCTCTCCTCAACTAATTATTGTCTGTCTTCAGGGTAAAGACGCAACCGCTTCGGCGACGCGTATTCCGTCCACGGCGGCGGAGGTAATTCCGCCGGCATAGCCCGCGCCCTCTCCGCAGGGGAATATCCCTCTGACGCTTGACTGGAAGTCGTCTCCGCGCAGAATACGCACAGGAGATGACGAGCGGGTTTCAACTCCTGTCATCAGCGCGTTTGGATCCGCAAATCCCCGAAGGCTTCGGTCAAAGATCGGGATTGCGCCTGAAAGCGTATCGGTAACATATTCGGGCAGACAGTTTCTCAGGTCTGAGGGCTTCACTCCCGGCCTGTAGGTCGGCACAACATCACCGATCTTTTTTGTTATTCTTCGCGCAAGAAAATCTCCCAGCGTTTGAATCGGAGCTTGATATTCTCCTCCCCCGAGAATATAGGCTTTGTTCTCCCATATTTCCTGGAACCTCATGCCGCCCAGCGGATGCTTTGTCTGAAAGTCGGAAGGGTTTACGCCGACGAGAAGTCCGGCGTTTATGTTATCTCCGCTTCGTGCGCGAAGGCTCATCCCGTTAGTGACAAGACGTTCTTTTTCTGACGCCGCCGCGACTACCTGACCTCCAGGGCAGACACAGAACGAGAACGCGCTCCGTCCGCTTGGCAGATGGCAGGCGAGTTTGTAATCCGCCGGCGGCAGCATCTCCGAAAATCCCCCGTATTGTGATAGTGAAATGGCTTCCTGCTTATGTTCAATACGCACGCCAATTGCAAAGGCCTTCTGCTCCATTGGTATGCCCGACTCACATAGCATCTCAAAGGTATCGCGCGCCGAATGTCCCGGTGCGAGAACAAGCGTGTCACAGGGCATTTCGTACGTTCCGTCTTTTATTTCCACGATTATGC
>JASDTK010000241.1:0-13421 GCA_041891555.1 Oscillospiraceae bacterium | reverse complement strand
GTCTGGACATCTCCCATGATTATACCGACTACGAATGACGCAACCAGCGGTCTGCCGAGGCAGTACCAGCCAATCGTGTTGCCGACAATTGATCCGATTGCACCAAGATAAATGAACAGAGCGATCAGGATCACTTGTGCCATTGTCATGATATATTCCTCCTCAATTCTATTCTATAAAAGCGGGCATTCTGTGACATCTAAACTTGTAATATGGCGGCGAGGATACTTTGCGCAAGACAAGGCGGAGGAGCGAGGAATACTTTGTGTATTCCGATTGACGACAACGAAGTATTGTACAAAGCAGACCGCCGATATGCACAAGGATTAGGTGTTACAGAGTGCTATGCTATTTATAGTCTGATGGATTTCCTGACCTCCGGCCAGGGGCGCGCAGAAGTATTCGGCACGGTCTGAGCGATAAGCTTTACTCCGGAGGCTGTAATCTCATCAAAGAGCTTCACGTCCTCGGGGCTTGCAAAAAAGACTCCACCGCCGCCTTTTGTCAGATTGAAGGTTGTATCGGGGCGCTTTGCCGCGTTTCCGATAAAAACGGTTTCGCATTTATGCAGCTGATCCCGCAGCGCGGCAAGATCCTGCGGCATACGGGTAACAAATAGTCTGTTGCCCTCGCCCTGCTGGGCAAAAATCTCTCTCGCCTGCTCAAAGGTCACCACATGATGCTTGTAGCTTGCGGGAATTCCCATCATCATTATTGACTGGAGCGTTGGGTTTGCGGCGAGCTTGTCGTCGATTGCGACGATCTCTTTGATTTCTAGAGTCTTGCACCACGCGGTCACAATCTGACCGTGAATGAGTCTGTCGTCTATGCGCAAATAGTCCTTTCCCATACTTACCTCCAAATTAGTATTTCAAATATTGGCGATTTAATCAGCGTTTATAGATTGTAAAATTTTTCATTTACTTGATTTCAGAGGCACTCCAGCTTGTTTATCAGGTCCGCTATGGCTCCCTCGTTATTGCTGCATGTTACGATGTCCGCCATTTTGAGCACACGAGGGGATGAATTTGTGGGACAGGCCGATATATCCGCAAGCTCCAGCATATCGCAGTCGTTATCGTAATCGCCGATACAGACCAGTGTCCGATCAAAGGCGTTTGCCATGCTCACAGCTTTTTTAACGCCTGCCGCTTTACCCGCTCTTTTGTCCAACACCTCAAGAAAAACCGGCGACGACTGCATGAAAATGAACTTGTCCGCGCTATTGAAGCTCATGATTTCGGAAGCTGCGTCCGGAAGCTCCGATTCATCCTCTATTACGAAGCAGACCTTCACGGGTTTGAGCGAGAGATACTGTTCTTCGGTGATGCGCTCTCTGTCAAGGTCAATAAGCTTTGAGTCCCACCCGCTATCGCCGGTAAGAACCTGGTAGAGCTTGTTTTCATCTGCTGCAACAAGCCAGACTCCCTTGCTGCGCCTGCTGAAGTCCAGACATTCAAGCTTAACAGCCTCATCAAGCGCAATTTTTTCAATAACCTCTCCTTTTGAGGAGTCATATATTACCGAGCCGTTCCCCTGCACCATAGGAACGGAAAATTTCAAACCTTTAAAAAATTCCAGTGTCTCGCGATACTGTCTGCCGCTTGCAATGGAAAAAAGGCCGCCTGCGGATATGAACCGCTTTATGGCCTCAAGATTAACTTAGGGGAAATGCGGCCCGAGGTTCCAGTCGCTCAGCAGGGTCCCGTCCATATCCGAAAAAATTACGAGTTCTTCAGCCTTCATGTCAAAAATCCTCCAATTGAGGCCATTATAATATGAAATTCGTAAAATAAAAAGAGATTTCCTTGTTGTTTTTCGTCAATTTTTAACAACCTTTGAAGTTCGTGAAAAGATATGTTATATATAGAACAAAGCCGAAAATAATTAATCGGAGGTGCAGTAGATGTTCGAAGGAGATAAGAAGCGTCCGGCAAAACCTGGTCCACTGCAAAGGAACAAGCAAGTCAAGCTGGTATCCGGCAACATCCTAGTAAGCTGTTATGTGGCAAGCGCCGCAATCGTCGTAATTGCGGTGAGCGAGGCCTTGAAGAGTTTCGGTTCCGCCGATACGAGGAGCGGTGTGTTTTATGTCGCGCTCGGCGTACTCGGCCTCCTGTTTTCGCTTTTCATCACCGTCATGAATAATCGCAACAAAAAGCTGCTCGCTCAGCAAAAGAACATTAAGGCAAAGAATAAAAAGGACAAATAATAAACACGGGCTTTTTTATAGCAACTTTATTTGAGAAAGGATGACGGCAATGCTTTTTAGAGGAGTGGGCGCGTCCGCGGGCGCCGCTATAGCGCATATATTTTATATTAAGCAACTCGATCTGTCTGTCGAAAAGCAGGAGGGCAGAGATCCAAAAACAGAGACGGAGCGTTTTGAAAACGCAAAAGAGCAGGCTTTTGCCGAGCTGGATGTGCTTTTTGAAAAAACCGCGGCGACCAATTCCGCTGCCGCTCAGGTATTCGACATCCACAAGCTAATGCTGGACGATCCCGATTTCTGCGACGGCGTGGAGAGCGCTTTGGCATCCGGTTTTAACGCCGAGTATGCCGTAAAGGCTTCCGCCGATGCTCTTATCGATTTTCTCGGTACACTGGATAACGAGGTTATGCGCGCCCGCGCCGCCGACGTTCGGGATGTCTCCGAAAGGCTCATTCGCATACTCAAAGGCATTGAGGAAAATAGCGATGCGCTCAAAGACGAGGTAATCGTTCTGGCTGAAGACCTTTTGCCAAGCCAGACCGTACGACTCGATAGGGAAAAGGTCACGGGCTTCGTGACAAAACGGGGCAGCGTTACCTCTCATTCGGTCATATTGGCAAAAACCATGGGTATTCCCTGCATCGTGGGCATGGGCGAGAGCTTTGACGAGCTTCCCGTAAGCGGAGAAATAGCAATTGACGGCAAAACCGGCGAGGTGCTTGTTTCTCCAACGGACAGCGAAAGAGAGGATTTCCTTCGCCGCGTGAAGGCCTTCAGGCAGCAGAAGGAGGACCTTAAAAAATACCGCGATCTGACCGCTGTAACTCCGAAAGGACATACTGTCAAGGTCTGCGCAAACATCGGCGGCGTTGCCGACGCTGACGCGGCGAATTCTTTCGGTGCGGACGGAGTCGGGCTTTTCCGCAGCGAATTCCTTTATCTTGAAAGCCCAAGCTTCCCGAGCGAGGATAAACAGTTCGAGGCGTACAAAGCGGTACTTGAGAAATTATCTCCAAAACCCGTCGTAATACGCACGCTTGATCTGGGAAGTGACAAGCAGGCGCCTTATTTCGATATACCGGAGGAGGAAAATCCCGCTCTCGGCTACAGGGCTATACGAATCTGCCTAAAGGAGCCGGAGATTTTCCGCACTCAGCTGAGGGCGCTGCTTCGCGCTTCTAACTACGGTAAGCTTCAGGTGATGTTCCCGATGATAACCCATCTCGGGCAGGTGCTTCAAATCAAGGAGGTCGTTGGGAATATCAAAGAGGAGCTTGACAAGGAGGGCGTTCCCTACAGCAGGGATATCGAGTTCGGCATAATGGTTGAAACTCCCGCCGCCGCCGTCATGAGCGACGAGCTTGCCAAGGTGGTGGACTTCTTCTCAATCGGTACGAACGACCTCACCCAGTATACTATGGCGGCGGACCGCATGAATTCACGCATCAGGAACATTTTTAATCCCGCCGATCCGGCCGTGCTCCGCTTCATCGAGATGACCGCCAAGGCTGCTCACGAAAATGGCATCTGGGTCGGTATTTGCGGAGAATCCGCGGCTGACACGACACTCACTGATTTCTATATGTCGCTCGGCATTGACGAGCTTTCAGTATCGCCGGCTTCGATTCCGGCTGTCAAAAAAGCTGTCCTGTCAAGTAACGGCTGAAAGCCTCCCGCACGATTGCAGGGCAGAGCTATTCGAAAAAAGGGGGCACAAAATGAAAATAACAGAAGCTGCCGACTACCGCGGCATGAGCCGCAAAGCGGCCAACATCATCTCGGCCCAGGTCATACTGTATCCGCACAGCGTTCTGGGACTGGCTACGGGTTCAACTCCAGTCGGGGTCTATCAGCAGCTCGTCGAATGGTACGACAAGGGCGATATCGATTTTTCGGGAGTACGCACGGTAAATCTTGACGAGTACGTCGGGCTGAGACCTGACCATCCGCAGAGCTACCACTATTACATGCACACGAATTTCTTTGACCATGTGAACATCCCGGAACAGAATATCCACATTCCGAACGGGCTTGTGCGGGATATAACCGCAGAGTGCGCGGATTATGAAAGGACGATAACCGTACTCGGCGGAATCGACCTGCAGCTTCTCGGGCTCGGGAACACAGGGCATATCGGGTTTAACGAGCCGAATGAGAGCTTTGACAAACCAACCCACAGAGTAGCGCTGAAGGAAGAAACCATCCTTGCAAACTCAAGGTTTTTTGACGACCCGAAGGAAGTTCCGCGCTTTGCTGTTACAATGGGTATCAAAAGCATCATGAGGGCGAAGAAAATTTTGATGGTCGTAAGCGGTTCCGGAAAGGCCGACATTCTGGAGAAAGCTCTGTTCGGGCCTGTGACCCCGCTCGTGCCCGCGTCAATTCTGCAGCTCCATCCAGACGTAACTGTTGTCGCGGACGAGGACGCCCTCAGTCAACTGCGCTCGCACGGTTTGATTTGAGCCGCAATCGAAAACCGATACTGAAAGCAGGTAAACAAAAATGCTTTTAAAAAACGCGGAGGTCATGAATCGTGACTTCGAACTTGAAAAAACGGATGTCACCGTCAAGGGCGGCATCATTGCGGCGGTTGGACACGGGCTTCCCTCAGACGGTGAGCTTTATGATTTGGAAGGTCTAACCGTCATCCCCGGACTTGTGGACATCCATATACACGGCTGCGCCGGCTTTGACGCCTGCGACGCCACTCCGGAGGCCATTTCATCAATGGCGTCGCAGCTGGCTTCTCAGGGAATAACTGCATTTTGCCCCGCGACTATGACCGTTTCCGCCGAAGAAATTGAAAACGCTCTTCTCAACATCAAGCACTGCATGGAAAACCCTCCCGAGGGCACGAGAATCCTTGGCGTCAACATGGAAGGGCCTTATATTTCGATAAACAAAAAGGGCGGACAGAAGGGCGATTACGTCAAAAACCCCGATTGGGCGCAGTTCAAAAAGTTCTACGATTTGTCCGGAGGCATCATAAAAATCGTCGATATCGCGCCCGAATGCGAGGGTGCGGACGAATTTGTTGAAAACGCATCGTCGCTTTGCACGGTGTCAATCGCGCACACAGACGCAAATTATGAGCAGGCAAAGGCCGCATTCGGCAAGGGCATTACGCACGTCACGCACCTGTTTAACGCCATGCCGGGTTTAAGCCACCGCGAACCGGGAGTCGTCGGGGCTGTTTTTGACGACAGGCACGTTCGGGCGGAGCTCATCTGCGATGGCTTCCATATTCACCCCGCCATTCTGCGCACCGCTTTCCGTATTCTCGGTGAGGATAGGGCGATAATTGTCAGTGATTCCATGCGCGCCGCGGGGCTGGAGGACGGAAATTACGCTCTGGGCGGTCAGCAGGTTTTCGTAAAAAACGGGCAGGCAAGGCTTGCGGATGGGACAATTGCCGGCTCCACTACGAATTTACTTGAGGAGGTCAGAAATCTTGTAAGCTTCGGGGTGCCGTTCCGGCAGGTCATTAAAGCGGCGACAATTAACCCGGCGAAAGCAGTCGGCGAGGACAGCCGCATAGGCAGCATAGAAATTGGGAAAATAGCCGATCTTGTCGTTCTTGACAAAAACCTAAATTTGAAAATGGTAATCGCACAGGGAAAAAATGTTGTAAATAATTTCTGAAATATGATATAATTGCCAAATAAGCCATAAGCACCTTTTATCGCACCTGCCGGGCTCAGCATCACGGTTTCCCTATTATCGCAGATTTCGGAAAGGAGCAAAACAATGGATTATAGCAAAAGAGTAACGGAATTTCAGAAAATAATGAGAGCGGAGGGCATAGACGGAAGCTTTATCACAAGGCGTTTCGTCATAGGATACTTCACAGGCGCGTTTACGCCGTGGTCAAGCGCGGTGTACATCCCCGTCGAGGGCGAGCCTATCCTTATGACCTTCGAGGTGGATGTCCCTCGCGTCAAAGCAGAATCATATTGGCAGGATGTGCGTGGCTGGATACTTAGACTCTTTGACTGCGTCGACGACATCGTCACGAGAAACCGTCTGCAAAAGGCGAAACTTGGCTTTGAAATTGGCACCTGTGTTGACGTCGGTGTTCTGACTGCCGGAGAATATCTCGAATTTAAGGAAACTTTCCCCGACGCCTGCATTGTGAACGTGCTCGACACGGTAAACAATATGCAGCTGATTAAAACCCCCGAGGAGATTGATCTCATGCGCCGTGCTGCGGAGGCTGTCGATCTGGGCGAACAGACTGCCTTTGAAGCGCTGTGCATAGGCATGACGGAGACGGAGCTCGCCGGATGGGCGGAACTCGGCATGCGCCGTGCCGGCAGCATGTTCAACTGGTGCGTTACCGGTACAGAAATCGGAGCGGGATATAACCAGTGCCGCCCGCTGTGCTTCACCTCAATACCGACACATAAGCGCGTCCAGCGCGGCGAGATAGTCACTGTTGACATCCATTCAATGTATGACCTCTACATATCCGATTTGTCTCTCAACTGCATAATCGGGCAGCCCACAAACGCGCAGACAAGGCTTGCGGATAACTGGAAAACGCTTGCGGAATACATGATGTCAAGGCTTAAGCCGGGCGCAGTCTGCGGTGAGCTGTTCTCCGACTTCTACGGCAAGGCCTGCGAAATGGGTGTTGACGACTATATAGTTCCCTCCTTCTCGCACGGACTCGGACTCGACGCACGCATCCCTCCGTCCATCAACCCCGGCAGCGATTTTGTGCTTCAGGAGAATATGGCGATTGAGCTTATCCTTCAGATGACTGAGCCGAACATCGGCGGTATGCGTCTTGAATACCCAATGCTTATACGTGATTTCGGAGCGGAGCCTTTGAGCAAAATGCCGCTTGATTTGCGCGTCAAACCTTTTTAGCCTTTAAAAAACATGTTAAGGCGGAGCGATTCTCATGAACCGCTCCGCCCTTTTTGCTTTTTGTATTTATTTCTTAATCGGGAAGTATATCTCGGTCACGTAGTCCTCGGGCTTTACGCCGTTCTCGCAGCCCTTGACATACACTTCGATGGGCTGACCGGAAATCGTATAGCCCTCGCGCTCAATCCACTCGGCAAGCGCTGTGTAACAGGCCGTAAAGTCGTCATAGGGTCCGACATGGGCGGCATAGCAACAGAAGCCCGGGTCGAGCCTGCGGATGCCGTCGCCGCTTTCCTCCGCGACAACCACGCCCACCTCAACATCCGTATGATCGCGATTGAAGTTTTCCTCGTCGTGATAGACGGAAAGGCAGGGGCCAGCGGGGCTGTATCTATTTTTACCCAGACCGGCGTAGAGCTTGCCAAAGATTTCTCCGAAGTCGTCCATACCCATCATCTGTCTTACTGAGTATATGTTTCTGGGCTGGAAGTCAACGGTTTTAACTTGATATTTTGATTCCATAATGTTCTCACACCTTTCAATTTTTTCAATGTCTCGCTCCATTTGAAGCAGGATGTGTTCCTGATCGGAAATCTGTGTCAGAAGAAGACTCCTTTTCTCGCGGATGAGCAAGGCCAGATAGTTATCATCCTTCTTTGCAAGGACCACGGCTATTTCCGGCAGTGAAAATAGATACTGTTTAAGTCTGGTAATAAGCAGCATGTCACGGAGCTGTGAGGCCTCGTAATAGCGATAACCGTTTTCACCGCTCACAAATTTCGGCTTTAACAGCCCTATCTGGTCATAGTAACGCAGTGTTTTTGCGGATACTCGACTCAGCTTCGAGAATTCTCCTATTGTCAGCATCAAATAACCTCCCAATTGGGTATAAGAACATGTTCTAAATTCAGTATAGGGCTTCCAGTAAGGGCAAAGTCAAGGGCTATTTTTTAAAATTTCACAAAAATAATTGGCGTTGTAAAAAAGTTCCCGAAAGATGTATAATATTACAAAATTATAGTTTTAAAGAATTTTCGTGGAGGGCTGATACTATGTGCGATACTATGGTCGCCCTAGGCGGCGTAACGAAGTCGGGACATACGATTTTTGCGAAAAACAGCGACAGAGAACCGAACGAGCCTCAGGTTCTGCTGAGGATACCGCGTAAAAAATACGACCTGAGTGTCTGCCCCAAGCTGAAGACCACATACATTGAGCTTGAGCAGGCGGAGGAAACGAATGAAATCGTCATCAGCAAGCCCTCTTGGATGTGGGGCTGTGAGATGGGCTTTAACGAGTACTCCGTCATGATTGGAAATGAAGCGGTTTTTACAAAGGAAAAATACGCAAAAACAGGCCTCACCGGCATGGACATGATAAGACTCGCGCTCGAAAGGACAAAAACGGCGAAGGAAGCCGTGGACTATATAATCTATCTGCTCGGCCGCTACGGCCAGGGAGGCAACTGCGGCTATACTAAGAAAATGGAATACCACAACGCCTTTATCGCCGCGGATAAAAAGGAAGCCTATGTGCTCGAAACCGCGGGCCGATACTGGGTAATGAAAAGGGTAAGGGACTATTATTCCATATCCAACGGACTCACAATCGAAACCGACTTCGACGCCTGCCATCCCGAGTTGGTAGAGGACTGTATGGCGAGAAAAAAGTGCAGTTGTCGCGAGGATTTGAATTTTCGAAAAATCTTCTCAGATCCCCTGTACACCCAATTTTCCGGCTGTAAGCAGCGCCGTCCGCTCTCAATGGAGCTGCTTGAAAGGGCTAAAGGAAACATTACAGTCGACACAATGATGTCGGCTTTGAGGACACATCAGGATAACTGCGGAAACAATTTTAAAAAGGGCTCGATGAAAAACCTTTGCGTGCACGGAGGCGGGCTGGTTTCGAGCCAGACGACGGCGAGCCTTGTCGGAGAGCTGAAGGACAAAAGCGAGTACTTTTTCACAGGCTCGTCCCTGCCCTGCGTCTCCGTTTTCAAGCCCTTTGTGTTTGGCTCCGATTTCGAGCTTTTTAAAGAGGAGGAGCAGGAAAAGGGCGTTGCCTACTGGATCAAACGCGAAAAAATCACCCGTATGCTGCTTACGGGAGAGCTTGACGAAGCAGAATACATGAAGGAGCGCGACGCTGTGGAGCACGAGATTCGCAAGCGTGATGGCAGTTTAGAACCGGCTGAGGTCTCTGAGGAAGAAGCCGGCTCGGTTCTGAGAAAGTGCATGGAGCTTGACGAGCGCTTTGCCAATAAAATGCTGAAAAATGGTGAATCGGCTCCGCGGCGCGGAGTCAGGGGAAACCCGTATTTCAGGTACTATTGGGCAAAAGAAAATGCCGCGCTGAAGGATTGACCATGAAGAAACTTAGTAAGATTATCGTCGTCCCTGATTCGTTCAAGGGCGGTCTGAGTTCGGAGAAATTCTGTAAAATCGCAGAAAAAGCCATACTGGATATATTGCCCGAAGCGCATGTAATCTCCATTCCGATTGCCGACGGCGGTGAGGGCACGGTGGACGCATTTTTAAAATCCGTGGGCGGAAAGAAGCTCAACGCCACTGTAAAAAATCCGTTCTTTGAGGATATGGAGAGCTTTTACTGCCTTCTGCCGGATGGCACGGCGCTTATTGAGATGGCAGCCTGTTCGGGACTTCCGCTTGCCAAAGGACGGGAAAACCCACTGGTCACAACCACCTACGGCGTAGGTCAGCTCATACTACACGCCGTTGAAAACGGCTGCGGACGCGTCATTCTTGCTATGGGCGGCAGCGCGACAAACGACGCGGGCTGCGGAATGGCGGCGGCGCTCGGCGCGAGATTTTATGACAGGGACGGGAATGAATTCATCCCCACAGGCGGGACGCTCTGCGATATAAAAAAAATTGAAACGCGCGAGCTTAAACTCAAAGTTCCAGTAACGGCGATGTGCGATATCGACAACCCGCTTTTCGGTGAGACCGGCGCGGCCTTCGTTTTTGCTCCCCAAAAGGGTGCAGACGAGAAAACCGTCAGGCTTCTGGACGACGGACTGAGGCATTTTGCCGATATAATAAAAAGTGAGCTCTACTGCGATGTCAGTGATATCAAAGGCGGAGGGGCAGCGGGAGGTCTCGGGGCAGGAGCTGTCTGCTTTTTAAACGCCGAGCTAAAAATGGGCATCGACGTTATTCTTGATGCCGCGGGCTTTGACGCTCATCTGGAGGAAGCCGACCTTGTAATGACGGGCGAGGGCAAAATTGACACGCAGTCTCTTCGGGGAAAAGCGGTTATCGGCGTTGCAAAACGCGCAAAAGTGAAAAATGTTCCCGTAATCGCGGTTGTCGGCGACGTCGGCGACGGTATTGAAGAGGCGTATTCGCTCGGGATAAGCGGGATTTTTTCAATAAACCGCGTTGCCGTTCCTTACGAGAAGGCCATTCTGCGCAGTGAAAACGACCTGTACCTTACAATAGAAAATATTATGAGATTTTTACGGAGCATTGGCATTTAAAATTGAATCGGAGCAAACCAATGAGAAACAGAAAAACAGCTATCATCATTCTTACTGTCGGCATAGGAACCTTTATGTCCTCTCTTGACAGCAGCATAGTCAATCTCGCGCTGCCACTCATAAAAAACAGCTTCGGCATTTCACTGTCCATGGTTGAATGGATAGTAACCGCATATCTGCTTGTAGTCAGCAGTCTTCTTCTCACTTTCGGGCGTCTCTCGGATCTCTACGGGCACAAGACAGTCTATCAGATGGGCTTTGCGATATTCACCGTGGGGTCTCTGCTTTGCGCGCTTTCTCCGAATATAAACGTCCTGATTTCTTTTCGAATTATTCAGGCCATAGGCGCGGGCATGATATTCTCGACCGGACCCGCAATCATCACTAATTCCGTGCCGCCCGAAAACCGCGGAAAAGCGCTCAGTATCACGGCGATAGCGGTGGCTTTGGGCTTATGCGCGGGCCCTGTGCTCGGCGGCGCACTTTCGACGGTCTTCGGCTGGCAGAGCATATTTTATATCAACGTCCCTATCGGAATTATCGGTCTTGTCATGGTAATTAAAAACATACCTCCAGAGAAAAAGATGGAGTCAGTTCCGTTTGATTTTGTGGGAAGCCTTCTGGTTTTCTTTGCGCTGCTTTTTATTTTGCTGCCTCTGGATATTTCGGGAGATTATCCTGTCCCGCCCGTTCTTTTTATTGGCTCAGTCGCTGTCGGTCTTTCCTTAATGATTTTTTTCGTAGCCCACGAGAAACGCTTCAAATATCCGATGCTCAATATGAGCTTTTTTAAAAATCGGGTGTTTGCCGCGTCAAACGCGGCGGCAATTTTTATCTATATGTCGGAATTCATTATGATATTTCTCACTCCGTTCTATCTTGAGACCCTGCGCGGCTATACCGCGATGCAAAGTGGACTATTGTATCTGCCCATGCCGCTTGCGACGATGTTCGTCGCTCCGATAAGCGGAAGCGCCTCCGACCGCGTTGACAGCAGATATATAAGCTCCGTTGGCGCTCTCATTCTGGCCTGCGGGCTTTATATGCTCAGCTTTCTTAAGGCAGACACATCGAACGAGTATATTATTATTTCAATGATTGTCTCCGGAGCCGGATTTGGCATGTTCCAGACGCCGAACAACAGCGCAATTATGGGGAGCGTCCCTTTGAAAAACAGAGGCACCGCGTCCGGCACTCTCGCGACAATGCGCAACATCGGAATGGTACTCGGCGTTGCAGTTTCGGGCGCTCTGTTTTCGCACGCCCAAAGCAGAGCCGAAACTCTTTTTTCCTCGCAGGGTCAGACAGGGGCTGTTCTTACAAGCAACGCCTTCATCTATGCTATGCACGTTACAGCGTTAGTAGCCGTTGCCGTAGCCATTGCGGCTATGGTGGCGTCCTTTGTAAAGGGAAAGGTTCCGACTGAAGCGGATAAAGAAAGCGGAAACGCCTCCTAAAGCAGGTGGATACCCGGTTTCAAATATAACAAGCCCCCGGAATCCAAGGATTTCGGGGGCTCATTAATGGGAAGTATGTGTCAGGAGCAGGTCTCCTGGGCGGTGAAATTATCAAAATCGAGTTTAAGCCCGTCCGTTTTTACAGCGCTCTCAAAAACGGCGACGCTATCCTCTAAAGCGGCCTGCTTTTTAAGCCTCAACTCCAGAAGCGTAAGCTTTGAATCGGTCTCATCCAGCTTTCTAACCGCTTCAAGTCTCGCCATAGTCAGGGTCGAGCGTTCCTTGATAAGTGCAATCGACCTCTTGTATTCGTTTTCAAGCTGCTCCGTGAGAGCCCTGCAAGCCGCAAGGTTTTTCATATTCTGGACGCTAAGCTCCTCGCAGTTTCTCGAAAGCTCCGCGACACGCCGCTTGAGCGTCTCGTTTTCTTCGGACAGCGTTTCTATTTTCTGCTGCTTCAGCTCGCTCTCACTGTTAAATATGACCAGTGCTTCCGACTGCGCTGATAGTTGCTCTGTAAGCTCTAAAACCTTGGAGGAAAGCTCCGCTGTGCGCCCTTCCGAAAGAAGAGAGTTAAGGAAAGCTATCTCTTCTTCTCCTTCCGCAACAGTACCGGTAAGCCTTGAAATAGCGGAGGTGAGTTCCTTTTCTTTTTGTGTCCCGGCCTTGATAAGCTCCCTCAGCGAGAGCTTTTCCTGCTCGGAGTTTGTTAGCTTTCGCATCAAATCGTCATAGTCGCTTTTGCGATGTTCGAGCTGCTTTTCAAGGAGTTTTTTATCATTTTCGCTTTTATTGAGTTCTTCCTCGAGCAATGCAGTTTTGCTCCTTAGGGCCGAAACATCGGAAGGCGTAAGCTCAAGATTTTCAACTTCGTGTATTTTGATTGAAGCTGAAAGTTCACAGTAGTTATTTTCTGCTTTAACAAGCTTTACTTTGAGGGCGTCGTTTGCCTTTCGGAGCGTCTCTTTCTCATCGAACAGCTGCTGCTGATTGCGCACGAAGGTATCCTGCGTGGCTTGCTGCTGCTTTCGCAGGAGGTTCAGGTAAGCAAGAACGGAGTTTTTTGTGTATCCGCCCAGCGAGCTCTTAAGATACTGTTTTATATCCGACTCCTCGATTTTTGAACGCAGCGCTTCCATTATGCTTGCATCACTGTTTGCTTCTGGCATAGATTTTTCCTCCGTCACTGTAAATTTTCAAAACGTCTCCCGGGTTTACAAGGGCTCTGCCCGCTTTAAGCTCGAGCACGTTTGCCGTACCCTTAAAATATCCTCCGACGCTCCAGGGCCTCAGTGTCTCAGTGCCCAGAACAGTCATGTTCTTTGATAGATATACCGCGTCTATCGGTATTTTCATGAAAAAACAGTGGATGGCCGAGCAG
>JASDTK010000240.1:0-2140 GCA_041891555.1 Oscillospiraceae bacterium | reverse complement strand
GGCTCAGGGTTCACGAAGCCGCGCTCCGCTGCGGAGTCAGGGTAACGGGCGCGACGGTGCATTTTGTGAACGAAATTCCCGACGGCGGCGAGATAATCCTTCAAAAAAGCGTACCCGTCTATCGCGGCGACACTCCCGAAAAGCTTCAGAAGCGCGTCATGGAACGCGCCGAATGGATAATACTTCCCCGCGCCGCGGAGCTTGTCTCGAAGAAAATTTTGAAAGAGGGCGAAAATTATGGTGTCTGATTTAGGCGCGATACTGAGAGCGAACGACTATCCCGGGCGCGGCATCGTAATCGGAAAGTCCGCAGACGGTAAAAAGGCCGTGTTCGCGTATTTTATCATGGGCAGGAGCGAAAACAGCCGCAATCGCGTATTCCTCGAAAACGGCGACGGCCTCGTAATTCACCCCTTCGACGAGAGCAAGGTCGGGGATCCGAGCCTTATCATCTACTCCCCTGTCCGCGTCTGCGGTAAAAAAACCATCGTCACGAACGGCGACCAGACGGATACTATATATGACTTCTTAAGCAGAGGTAATACTTTTGAAAACGCACTCGAGACGCGCTGCTTTGAACCGGATGCCCCGAACTACACCCCGCGCATCAGCGGAATTCTTGATTTTGAAAATGGGTTTAGTTATAAGCTGAGCATACTCAAGGCAGCAGACGCTTTCGGTTCCGGCTGTAACCGATTCACGTTCACCTATCATCCGGTAAACGGCGTGGGACACTTTATACACACCTACGCGGGCAATGGGAACCCGATTCCAAGCTTTTTCGGCGAGCCGGAGGTCGTAGCGGTCGGGAGCGACCTTGACGAATACACAAAACTAATCTGGGATAATCTTAACGCGGAAAACATGGTTTCTCTCTATGTGCGGTTCATTGACATTGAAAGCGGCACTTTTGAGAGCCGCATGATAAACAAGAACGTTTGAGGGGAAAACAATGAAGGAATTTGAACTTAAATACGGCTGCAACCCCAACCAGAAGCCCGCGAAGATATACATGCGCGACGGGAGCGAGCTACCGATTACGATTCTGAACGGACGCCCCGGTTATATAAATTTTCTTGATGCCTTTAACAGCTGGCAGCTCGTAAAAGAGCTGTCACTAGCGACCAAAATGCACGCCGCGACGAGTTTCAAGCACGTGAGTCCGACCTCGGCGTCGGTAGGAAATAAGCTATCCGCGGAACTCAAGCGTGCCTGCTTCGTCGATGATATCGCGGGTCTGGACGATTCTCCCCTTGCCTGCGCCTACTCAAGAGCGCGCGGCACCGACCGCATGTCGAGCTTCGGCGACTGGATAGCGCTCAGCGACACCTGCGACCTTGTCACCGCGAGAATCATTAAGCGAGAGGTATCGGACGGCATCATAGCGCCGGCGTTTGAGCCCGAGGCGCTTGAGATTTTGAAAACCAAGAAAAACGGCGCGTATAATATCGTGCAGATTGACAGGGATTACATTCCCGAATCTCAGGAACTAAAGCAGGTCTACGGCGTCACCTTCGAACAGGGTCGAAATAACTTTGCGATAAACGCTGAGCTTCTCAAAAATATTGTAACCGCTAATAAAGAACTTCCCGATTACGCAATCCGCGATCTCATAATAAGCCTTATTACACTGAAGTATACACAGTCCAACTCTGTTTGTTTTGCCTCCGGCGGACAGGCAATAGGAGTCGGTGCGGGTCAGCAGAGCCGCATTCACTGCACGCGGCTTGCGGGCGGAAAAGCGGACAACTGGCATCTGCGCCAGAGTCCGATGGTGCTTGAGCTTCCGTTTCTGCCCGACCTTTCCCGCGCGGTGCGCGACAACACGATAGACGTCTACCTCTCGGAGGAGGCTGATGATGTGCGCGGCAACAGTGTATGGCGGCAGTTCTTTACCGAACAGCCCCGCAAGCTCTCATATGAAGAAAAGCACGCGTATCTTGCGAAAATCGAGGGCGTATCACTCGGCTCGGACGCCTTCTTTCCCTTTGGTGACAACATCATCAGGGCCAAGCGCAGCGGCGTGAGCTTTATTGCCCAGCCCGGCGGCTCCGTGCGCGACGACGATGTTATCGCGGAGTGCGACGCTCATAACCTGGTCATGGCGTTTACGGGAATGAGACTGTTCCATCACTAATTA
>JASDTK010000239.1:0-2148 GCA_041891555.1 Oscillospiraceae bacterium | reverse complement strand
CTGCGAGATGTGTATAAGAGACAGAATATAGTCACCGAAATCGAGAAGACTGCGGGTAAATCCATTCCCGAAATCTTTGCCGAGGACGGAGAGCCGGCTTTCCGCGATATCGAGCGAAGCGAAACGGCCAAGGCCGGCGCGCTGACGGGCGCGGTAATCGCAACCGGCGGCGGTGTAGTCAAGGACTTTCGGAACTTTGCGCCGCTCCACTCTAACGGAAGGATATATTATCTTCGCCGTGAGCTTACGGAACTTGTAATAGAGGGCAGACCGCTCTCAAAAAGTCTGGAGAATTTGAAGATACTCGAAAAAGAGCGAGAACCGCTCTATTGCCGCTTTGCCGACGCGGAGATACAAAACGATGTTACGCTTGAGGAGGCGGCACAGCGAATTCTGGAGGAATACGGCAAATTTTTTGAATGGCAGGAATAAAGCGTAAAAACATGAACAGCGAAGACAATTCCGTAAATGGCGGAGTCTTCGATAAATAAACAGTAAAGAAGGTATTAAATTGTCGTATCACATGTACAACAGAGAAGCGGAGTCAATGCCGAAAGAGCAGCTCCGTGAGTTGCAGAGCGAGAGGCTTTGCGAAATGGTGAAGAGAGTTTACGAAAAGGTTCCCATGTATCATGAGCGATTTGACAGCATGGGGGTAAAGCCGGAGGACATCAAGTCCATTGATGACTTAACAAAGCTTCCGTTTACCTATAAGCAGGATCTGCGCGACAATTATCCCTTTGGACTGTTTGCCGTCCCAATGGACGAGGTTGTCAGAATTCACGCTTCATCGGGTACTACGGGGAAACAGACCGTTGTCGGCTACACAGCAAACGATTTGAAGCTCTGGGGCGAGGTGATGGCCAGAACCATCGGCGCGGGCGGCGTTACAAAGTCTGATATCGGACATATCAGCTACGGCTACGGACTGTTCACGGGCGGACTCGGCGGGGGACTCGGCTCCGAAACCTTGGGCTGCGCAACGATTCCGGCCTCAACAGGCAACACAAAACGTCAGGTAACCATTCTTGAGGATTTTAAGCCGACTTTCATCCTCGCAACGCCCTCTTATGCGCTGACGATAGCGGAGTATATGGCTCAGAACGGCATCACGGCTGACAGCCTGAGCCTGAAGGCTGGCTTCTTCGGCGCGGAGCCGTGGACTGAGAATATGAGAAAAGAGATTGAAAAGCAGCTAAACCTCAAGGCCTATGACATTTACGGACTCTCCGAGGTTATCGGCCCCGGCGTCGCCTATGAATGCGAATGTCAGCACGGCCTGCACGTCAACGAAGATCATTTCTATCTCGAAATAATCGATCCGGAAACAGGGGAGCAGTTGCCGGACGGTACCGAGGGCGAGATTGTTTTCACCTGCATGACTAAGGAAGCGCTTCCGCTCATACGTTATCGTACCCGTGATGTTGGTATGCGCATCCCCGGCGAATGTGAGTGCGGACGCACCTTTGTGCGCATGGTGAAGCCCGCAGGACGCACGGACGATATGCTCATTATCCGCGGCGTCAACGTGTTCCCGTCGCAGATTGAATCCGTGCTCATGGAGCTTGACGGTATCGCGCCTTACTATCAGATGATAGTTGAAAGAACGGGCAATCTCGATAATCTGACCGTTCTGGTGGAACTGACTGAAGATACCTTTACAGATGAAGTGAGAAAGCTCGAAGCAATGTCTAAGAAAGTCACCGACGCAATCCATTCCGTACTGGGTATTGCCTGCAAGGTGAAGCTCGTCGAGCCAAAGAGCATTGAACGGTTTGAAGGCAAGGCAAAGCGCGTCATCGACAAGCGCACCCAAGTCAACTTTTAAGGAGGAGAGAAAATGCTGTTAAAACAAATTTCGGTTTTTGCGGAGAATCGCCGCGGCGCGATAATGGACATTACCGGCGTTCTTTTTAATGCGGGTGTGAATTTAAGAGCTATCTCGATTGCCGACACGACGGATTTCGGAGTTGTGCGCCTTATTGTCGATAAGCGCAAGGAGGCGCTCGCGGCTCTGCGCGAAAACGGCATGACCGTCAAGGAAACCGACGTCGTTGCTCTCGCTGTCGACGACACTCCCGGCGCCTTCCACAATGCGCTCAAAGCTTTGACGGAGAGCGGCGTCATGGTCGAATACAGCTACGGCTT
>JASDTK010000238.1:0-2152 GCA_041891555.1 Oscillospiraceae bacterium | reverse complement strand
AGATATGCCGTTGATTATTATCACAATCGGAATACTTTATATCCTAGAGGTACTCTCAGACGTGATTCAGGTCGGTTATTTCAAGCTCAGCCACGGCAAGAGGGTTTTCAAAATGGCCCCTTTTCACCATCATCTTGAGATGGGCGGCTGGACAGGAAAAAAATGGAGCGAAAAAGAACTTTTTGCTCTGTTTACGGGCATATCCGCGCTTTTCGCGGTCATATCATTCTTTGGAATAAACAGCAGGTTCGGAGCCTGAAATTATGTAATTCCGGCAAAAAGGAGGCAAAGCAGTGAGCGTCAGAGAAAACACCTTGGAAGACCACAGCAGGGATATTTTAATCTCGCGCGGGCCCGTGGATATACCGTTTCTGATGCTGACGCTGCTGCTTCTTGCAATCGGAGTAATAATGGTGCTTTCCGCAAGCTATGCCAGCGCGTATTACGACCTGAGCAAGGAGACGGGCGGCAACGCTACATACTATTTCGCGAGACAGCTGATTTTCGCCGTACTCGGTGTTGCCGTGATGCTCGTCGCTTCACGCGTCCCGATGAGATTATATAGAAAATTCTCGTTTTGGGTTCTCGGTATCGCAATAGTTCTCCTTGCGGCGGTGCTGGTGATAGGCTCTGTAGGCGGCGGCGGAAAACGCTGGATACTTGTCGCGGGTATCAGCATCCAACCCTCGGAAATTGCCAAAATCGGCGTTATCCTCGCTTTTGCAAAGCTTATCTGCCGCTATAAGAATCTTATGGGAACCTTCAAGTACGGCGTAATGCCCTTCGCTGTGGTGCTTGCGGTTATTGTAGGACTGCTCTTTTTGGAACCCCACCTTTCGGCCTCAATAATTATCATTTCGCTGGGAGCAATCATGATGTTCGTAGGAGGCGCGAGACTTTTCTGGTTTATCGGCGGACTTGTCGGTGTCGGCGGCCTCTTCGCGATAGCCATATCGGTGCTGCAATACTCGTCTGAACGAATTTCTGCCTGGCGTGATCCCTTTGCCGATACAGGCGACACCGGTTATCAGATTGTTCAGTCGCTCTACGCAGTCGGCTCAGGTGGGCTTTTTGGGCTCGGCCTTGGACAGAGCCGCCAGAAATACCTTTACCTCCCCGAGGAACACAACGATTTTATTTTTTCAATAGTGAGCGAGGAGCTGGGCTTCATCGGCGCCGCTCTGATACTCACACTTTTTGCCCTCCTTATCGCGCGCGGCTACTGGATAGCGCTTCACTCCCGCGACAGATACGGATTTCTCGTCTGCACCGGCATAACATCTCTCCTCGCGCTTCAGGTTATTCTCAATGTAGCTGTCTGCACGAATCTTGTACCCTGTACGGGCATCTCGCTTCCGTTTTTCAGCTACGGTGGCTCGGCACTTCTGATGCAGCTGGGCGAAATGGGAATTATCCTGAGCGTTTCAAGGGATATACCGGTGAAGAAAACCGTAAAAAAACGAAAACGGGAAGCGGTCAAAACATAGCCGGTCAGACAGCCTGAGAGGAGATTTGTCTTATGAAATTCATTTTTACCTGCGGTGGAACCGCGGGACATATAAACCCCGCCCTCGGGGTAGCCCAGAGACTTAAGGAGCTTCTGCCTGAATCTGAAATTCTTTTTGTGGGAGCGGAGGGACACATGGAAACGGAGCTCGTCCCGCGTGAGGGCTTTCCGATAAAAACAGTTAGAATTACAAACATCAGTCGCGAAATGAACCTTGAGGGGTTTAAGCACAACGCGGACACGGTAAAAAATGTTGTCACCGCCATGGCTCAGGCGAAAAAAATTATCCGTGAGTTTCAGCCCGACGCAGTCATCGGCACGGGCGGCTATGTCTGCTACCCCGTGCTGAAAGCGGCTCATTCGCTGAAAATACCGACTGTAGTGCATGAAAGCAACGCTGTTCCGGGACTCACAACGAAAATGCTTTCCGGAAGCACCGACAAAATTCTCGTAGGTTTTGAGGAGTCGAGGCAGTATTATAGGCACACAGAAAAAGTCATTGTCACAGGAACACCCGTACGTCAGGACTTTCGCAGCGCTGATAAACAGGCCGCAAGAGAAAAACTGGGGCTTCCCCTTGATAAGCCGCTGGTAGTCTCTGTCTGGGGCTCGCTCGGCGCAGCCTTTATGAACAAGACCATGGTG
>JASDTK010000237.1:0-2157 GCA_041891555.1 Oscillospiraceae bacterium | reverse complement strand
GCGCAGGCGGCTTTGCCTTCGTTAATCTGAGAAAGGATACCGAAAAATGCGGACTCCTGCTGCTCTGTCAGCTCCGGCGGAGCCTGCTTGTCGCCCTGTCTGTACTCGGGTCTGCGGAACACCTCCATTTGTTCAATGGTTATGAGGCCATCCTGCTCCAGCTTTTTTACTGTGGTGTTTCCCGCGCCCGTTAGATAACGGATGTCATTCACAGTCGCTCCGCCGAAGCTTACGAGCAGCTCCAGTACAGCGCTCTGAGATGGCGCGGAGCGTTTTTTTGCGGCGGCTGTTTCAGACGCGGTTTCGGAAGGCACTGCAAGGTACGCGAAGCTCACGGTTTTATCCTTAACTCTGCGGCTTTCAAGGGAATCGGTTTCAATAACGCCCTTTGAGGCAAGGACTTTAACCGCACTCATTGGGTCCTCGTCTCCGAAAGCAAGCTCGATATCGCGATATTCGCATTTGCCGCCGTGCGCGAACATGAGGTCTAGAACTCTGCGCTGCCTGTCGGCACGCCCCGCTTTTTCATAGGCTTCGTCTTTACCGACACTGTCCGCAATACGGCAGACGGCGCTGAGGCTATACCAGAGTCCCGCGGGCAGCATTGTTTTAACGGCGTCGTATACAGTGCAGAAAAAACGCTCGCGCATCCACAGCGCCAGTTTAATAAGCTCGTCCGAAATGACGGGATTTTCATCCAGCACGGAGGACACGCATTTTAGCTTTTCATAGTCGGAAAAGCGGACAAGGCTTAAAACTATACCTTCCGTTTTTTTGTTGCCCTTTGAAAACGGAACCAGCACGCGCATTCCGGGCCTAAGAGAAGTGATAAGTTCTTCCGGAACGATATAATCATAAGGCTTATCGATCTGATAGGTGGCGGCGGATACCGCGACTTTCGCAACAGCTTTTTCCACTTCAGTCACCGCCCCCAATTCATTGAAATATGCACTTAAATCGGGGTCGTATTATATTTTTTTGCTAACCGGCTTAATTTTTCCCGTATAGACCTCATCGATAGCGGTGGATACAGGTTTTTTCTCCAGATGGATACCGTTGTCCTCGGCGGTTCCCGAGATATCTCTTGCCCGGCGGGCAATCAGGTTTACAAGCAGATAACGGCTTCCTACCTTCTGAACAAGATCGGAAAGTGGCGGATATAGCATCATAATGAATTCACCTCAGTTAAATAATTTTGTCTGTTGACTGCCTTGCATTTTTCGGCGGTAATGATTGATTTCATTTCATTGGCCGCTGTATCCGGATCGTCGTTTAAAACGATATAATCATAATTGCGTGCCATTGAATACTCGTATTTCGCGGTATTGATTCTCTGTCGGATTTTTTCTTCACTGTCCGTTCCCCTCATGTGCAGCCTTCTCTCAATCTGAGAAAACTCGGAGGGGATAACAAAAATAAGAATGGCCTCAGGACAAATGCTCTTTATTTGCATGGCGCCCTGAACTTCGATATCAAATAGAACGCTCAGACCTTTATTGAGATTTTCCTGAACGGGGGCCTTCGGCGTGCCATAATAATTTTCCACATACTTCGCGTGCTCCAAAAGTTCATCGTTTGCTATCATTCTTTTGAAGCTGTCAGTATCGACAAAGAAATAATCGACTCCGTCGCGCTCGCCCTCACGGGGCCTTCTGGTCGTTGCGGAAACGGAAAAAACCACGCTCTTGTCCTGCTCCATAACCCGTGAAATGACCGTGCTTTTACCGGCGCCGGACGGGCCGGACACCACGATCAATTTCCCGCAATCACTCATTGTCAGCTTCACCTCCGACGTCCGTGTCATTCTTGCCGCTCATTCTTCCCGCGACGGTTTCCGGCTGTATGGCGGAAAGAATAACGTGTCCGCTGTCCATTATTACGACGGCTCTTGTCCTCCTGCCGTAGGTTGCGTCGATCAGTTGTCCCCTGTCGCGCACATCGGTAATAATTCTTTTAATCGGTGCAGACTCGGGACTTACAATTGCAATGACACGCGAGGCCGAGACCATATTGCCGAAGCCGATGTTGATAAGTTTCAAGGTCATATCCTCCTATTCGATGTTCTGAACCTGTTCTCTGATCTTTTCGATTTCCGATTTCATATCCAGAACAGCCCGTGTAATATCTCCATTGTTGCACTTTGAGCCTATCGTGTTC
>JASDTK010000236.1:7769-13669 GCA_041891555.1 Oscillospiraceae bacterium | reverse complement strand
AAGCTTTTCCTCGTCGTCGCAGCCGCAAACGAGAATGAAGGGGGAGGAGGACTCAAAGCCAATGCCAATAAAGCCGCCGATTTCGCTTTTATCGTCGGTCTTCTCCTGAAGCCAAAGCCCACGGTTCGTGGTGAAGCCCGTGACCTGAGCGGACGAGCAAATACGGAACTTTGAATCGGGAAACGGGCTTTCCGGACTTGACGCTACGAAGAAATCGCCGTCTCTTATAACGTGTGAGCGCAGTGCGCCGCTGTCATCGCCGCCGAGTACAAGATCGGTGCTCCACCGGAAACTGAGCGTGCCTCCGCCCTCCCACTCGACGAAGAGAACACGCGCATCGGTGTCCGGGGGAACAAATGAGGTCGTTTTAATATGGGCTTCCTTCAGGTTCTTTTCCCATTTTGCGAACCCGAAGCCAAAGTTCACCTTACAGTCTGTGTCATCCGGGGAGGCAAAAAGACTCTTGCGCGAAGTTTCGAAAATCTCCGTTCCGCGGGTAGTTACACTGTCACATAGCCAGCGATTGATGTGATACTCACGAGCATTTTTATACCACATATGCCCCGTTCCGCAGTCGGTCGCAAAAAAGCCGAAACGACCGTTAGTGAGGATATTTCCCCAAGTGCGGGGAGGCAAGGAATGGTTTACATAAAATAGTATACTGTCATTATCTTCCCATTCCATTTTCGGAAATGACTGCAAAGTCGAGCGCGAGTAAGTTGACATAGCATATGAAAGGCCGCTCGCCTCCGCTATGCGAGTCCTCGGAATTACTGAGCTTTCAATCAGACCTTCGACATTTTGGACACGGTCGATAATGTGGATGTGCTCGCTTTCGGAACCGACTGTGCGCCTGAGCTCCAGGAGCGCCGTCGCCGCAGGACGCAGGTAATCACCGCCTTCATCGGTCACAAAAACAAGGTCGAAGGGGCAGGAAAGCGAGCGTAAAAACACGTGCTGCTTCATAAGCGCCTCTGCTGAATCCATTTCTTCCGAAGCCGATACAGGCCGTACCAGCAGGGGAAGACAGCCGGAAATACCGAAGCGCCAGAGTTCCTGCCTAGCCGGAATGCCTGAGGAGGTAAACGGCGCGGGGTAATTGAGAGTGCTGATGAGTTCCATTGCACCCTCCGTCTGAGCTTCTGACAATCTAAGCTACGAGGCCCTCTCCGCGGGAAAATCTGCCGTGTCGTCCTCTCCTCCGGTGAGCATCCTCATTGCTGAGGCATAAGCCTCGTTTTCGCTTTCGCCCATAGCGATAGTGACTGTCACGGTTGCCGCCGATTCTTTTGCAATCCTGAGCGGGAGCTTTGCGCAGATGAGAGGGTCATTGAGCCAGCCGAGAGCCGAGGGGACAAATGTTTCAATAGCGGGACTGAGTCCGCCTCTGCCGGGAACAAGCGTGCGTCTTGCAGAAAACTCCATCGGTACGGAGCAGGCAAGGCAGAGAAAACATTCCGGTATATTCTCCCTTTCAAGCCGCCTTATTATAAGTGCTCCCCCATGAGCTTTTGCGTGGAGCCCGAGCTTGTAAAAGGCCGGATGGTTTACATAATCAGAATACTCCGCAAGAACCGGCTCAAATAACAGGCATAGCTCGCAGTTTTGCTCCTCCGGGTTTTCGGTTGTGAGGGAAATCACCCGCTTCTCACCATTTGACGATGCCGACACACTGAAATTCACCTGAGAGCGCAGGTCCCCCTGCACAGTGCCGATTTTTGCGCCGGATAGGCTGAATTCCCAGTCGGAGCTTGAAGCGCTGCTCATTTCGGGAGAAGGAAGCAGCGGCGTCAAAGAGTGCTCCCGTTTCAAAAAAAGCTCTACTCCGTGCGAGAAGGCGGGTATTTCGTTCGAAGTGAAATACGGGGTGATATTTCCCCAGCGGGATTTGGAAACGCCGCCGTCTGTGAGCATAATATTGTATTCGCCATTTGACAGAACACAGCAGGAGGGAGCTTCAAAATCGACAAAACCGCCGCGCTTGTCCCAATAGACGGATAAGGCTCTGGGTGGCTTCTCCGGCAGCTTGCTCTCCTTGCGGCGGAGCAGAACTCCGCCCAAAGGCAGCTTTTCATCGAGCAGGCAGGCGTGCGAAGACATGGACGGGTCGCGCATGAGTCTGTGCGGCATGATATTCCCGCGCAGAGCGTTCGTTATGGATACAAGACTCATACCCAGATGGTGCGCCATGACGCAGTAGACGATTTCACCGCAATTACCGACCGTTCTTCCACTTGTAAAATCAACCGCTTCCCAGAAGCCGTATTTTCCCACGGCGTCGAGCTTTTCAAGCCTCCGGAGATTCGAGACCGCGCTTTTTATGCCGCAGCAGAGCGAAAGGAAGCTGCTGTAAGGCGAAACGACATATTCGCTGTTCATGTTGCGCTTCAGAGCCAATGCGCCGCAGCCGTGAGCCTTGTAACGGTAGTTGAGAGCGGGATCAAGCGCATAGAACGCACTTTCGGAGATGCCCCAGGGCAGATTTTTGTTTTTTCCGCGTTTTTTCTGAACTTCCACCGCGAAACGCATGCTTTCGTACATGAGCGAGCCTTCAGCGCTCTCGAAAAAAAGATGAGGCATCATATATTCAAACATACTGCCCGTCCATGAAACCATGCCGCGGTAACCGTTCTTTTCAACTTGCGCGCGGGAGAGGTTACGCCAGTGTCGGCGGGAGACATCGCCTCTTGCTATAGCAACAAAGCCGGTAGTGCGGGCTTCGCTCGCCATAAGATCGTAGAAGCTGTTGGTAACAACGTGGCGGTCAATATCTATTCCGATAGAGAAAAGTCTATGGGCTTTGTCATAAAGAGGCACGAACGACATGGGGGTTATCAGCTCGTCACACTCTGCGGCAAGCTCAGGCCTGTCGTATTCCTTGAGAGCCTCACGAAGGATTATGAGACTTACCATCAAATTTCCGCTGTCAACGGTCGAAACGTAGGCGGGATGAAGGGAACGGAGCGTCCTTGTGTCGTACCAGTTGTAGAGATGGCCGTTCCATTTCGGCATACGTCTGAGCGTTGCGAGAATATTCTGTATAATACCGAACGCGGTCTGTTCTCTTGCAAGTCCCAGGTCGATTGCCGAAATGCAGCTCAAAAGGCAAAGCCCGATGTTCGTGGGCGAGGTTCGGTGCGCGATGCCCAGAGGAGGACGCTCCTGCCAGTTGTCGGGCGGAAGATAATGGTCACCCGCGGTGCAGAAATCCTCAAAAAATCTCCAGATGCTCTTTGCGCAGGACAGCAGATAACTCTTGTCCGCATCTGAGAGCGGGGACTGCCGTACTATGACCTTTGAAAGCGAAAAGGCAAAATAGGGAGATAAAAACCAGACAAGTCCGCTTGCCTTTCCGATGATGGACGGCGCGAGAAAAACGAAAATCAGTCCGGCAAAAGGGGAAAACCACATATTGCGGAAATACTTCCAAGCCCCCTGCGACTTACCTTCGAACATGGAAGCGGGCGTCCACCTGAGAAGTCCCCTGTGACTTACGAGCATCCGCCAAAGTGCCGTCACGGTGGCTGTAAAGCAGACGTAAGCATCATACGGCAGAAAAATGAGCTTTAACCCTGTCTGAAGAAAAGCTCCGCCAAGGCCGTGGATTACGGAGCTGTGAAAGCGAAGCTTAAGCTCGCTTTCATCACGAAACAGGTCGCGGACAGCGGTTGTAACAAGTCGGAACGCATAGCAGAAGAGGGCGATGAGGGCAGCGGTGCCGAGCTCGCGAGAGGGCGAAAAAAATGCCGCCGTGAAACAAATAAAAACAAGAGGCGCAACAAGACTGCGCCGCGCGCTGTCAAGAAGCCTGAAGCGATCTATGCTCGAAAGATGCCTTCCCCTGCGGAAAAGCCAGGGCAGGTTTTGCCAGTCTCCGCGAGTCCAGCGGTTCAGACGCTTGTAGTAGGCCAACATGTCGGAAGGAAATTTATCAGTCAGCTCCGCGTCCCCCATATAGGCGCCGCGCAGGAAAGCACCCTCAAGCGCGTCGTGGGACAATACGCGATTATCGGGTATTCTTCCACGCAGGCATTCCGTGAAGGCGGCGGCATCAATGATGCCCTTTCCGGCGAAGCCTCCGTTATCGAATACATCCATATAAAGCTCGGAGCTGTCGCTCCCGTAAGGATCGGTTCCGCCGTGTCCCGCAAAGATTTTCGAAAATTTGCTTCTGTTGCAGGAGAAGAGCTCAACCGAAATTCGCGGATGGATTACTGCGTGACCTGATGTCACTTTTTTTGTGCGCTCGTCGATAACGGGAGCGTTAAGCGGATGCAGCATCGCCCCGATGAGCTCCTTGGCGGTTCCGGGCGTCAGGCGCGTGTCCTCGTCGAGAGTCATGATATATCGTACGCCGCGCAGGGCGAGGTAATTGCCCGAAAGAGCTTGCAGGGATGAATTATCGTCGCAGAGGAACCTTGCAAGCTCGGTGATTGCACCGCGTTTGCGCTCCCATGCGGAATAACAGTTATCCGCTTTGTTGAATATCCGCTCACGGACGAAAAAGAAAAAACCGCCGCCGTATTTTTCGTTAAGTTCATCGACCGCATTCTTTGCGGCGGAAATGTATTTTTCGTCTTCAGGTGATATTTTGTCCTTGGAATCCGGCAGGTCCGCGAGTATTCCGAAAAGCAGGTTTTCCCCGCAGTCCCGTCCGGCAAAGCGAAACTCCTCAAGCCTCCTTCCGAGCACAGCGCCGCTTTTTTCGCTTGTGAGAAGCGCCGATATAACACAGATGGTGCGGCCTAAGGGAGGTATTCCGTTTTCGAGTTCCATACGCGGCACATGTGCGGGCGGCGTGAAACGGAGAATGATATAGTCAACGACAGTCTTAATAAGCTCGGAAAGGGGTATTATAATCAGCAGTCCGACGGCGGCGCTTTTCAGCGCGAACGCGGCGGCCAGCGCGAGTATAAGCGTGAGCAGCATCAAGCTTGTGATATAAAGTTCGCCAGTACGGGAGATCTTGTTTTCATTCATTGGACGGGTGAAAAGCCAGTAGCCGACGTGACGGGAAGTTCCCTCGGCGTTTTGAGCAAGCCCCAGCACCTGCTGCGCGATGTGGTGCTCGCCGACATGGTAGGCTTTTGAGAGTTTTTCAATGCGCTTCTTATAATGGATGCGGGTTTTTTCGGACATCCCGGGGTAGACCCCGGCAGGGTCCTGCTTTAAAATCTGCTCGGTTTTATCAACGTTTTCCAGGATTTCTGAAAAGTCAAGTGTCGAAAGCGTGCGCAGTGTAGAAAATAGCTTTTCGGCTGCCCTGGCTGCATAACCCTCGTCAATGTCAGTGGAATAAAGCTCTGTAAGCTCCGAGATAGCCGCAGCCTTGAGAGCTGGCACGAAATGAGTAAGCTCGCGGCGGCTTAAAACATAGGTCTGCTGACAGCCCTGAAGAAAAAGTTCACAGCGCTCGGGCGTGACCTTGCCGTCGCCGGAGCGTATAAGCGCTTCACAAAGAGCGAAAATCGCTGCGGTACCGCGGGCTGCGGGTACCCTGCCGCAGCTGTACAACTCCGCCGCGGACGACAGCCCTTCGCGATGAGCAAGATAGAAGTTGTCGAGCAGCCATTCGATATAGGGCGGAACAGCTTCGCCGCCTGGGTATTTTAACTCAAGAGCCGTATGGTGCTCATGAAGAAAACGGATATTTTTATACAACGTTTTTGAAACGGAGGCCCCGCGGACGAAACCTGTGATGTTCAGAGTTCTGGCGATATTTTCACCGTATTGGGGCAGACCGGAGTCATCTATTTGCGGCATCGTGCCGTCGTAAGTCATTTATTCGACCTCTTTTCGTGCTTTTAGGGCGCAGAGATGCTCAAAAAAAGCTGACGAGAGCTAATGAAGCCCTGCTCCATAAGCAAAAGTTTTCCACGCATCTCCGAAAATATTCTATG
>JASDTK010000236.1:7104-7759 GCA_041891555.1 Oscillospiraceae bacterium | reverse complement strand
CGGCAAGAATCCCGTGTAATATATGCGATACAGGTCAGTTTCTTTTTGAGTAATTGATGCGGGAGGCGGTCAGATTATGGGCGACAAAACTCTTATGATGACCATGCTTCTGGACTTTTACGGCGAACTGCTCACACCCAAGCAGCGCGGCTGCTTCGGAATGCATTACAACGAAGATCTCTCGCTTGCGGAAATTGCGGAGATTATGGATATTTCCCGTCAGGGCGTGCGCGACCTCATAGTTCGCGCCGAAGCCACACTCACCGAAACGGAAGAAAAAATAGGATTCGTAAGAAAATTTTCCGAGCAGAAGAAAGTTAAGGACACTATGGAGCTTGAACTGCGTGAGCTTGCCCTGATGACGGACGGTAAGGCTCACGGACTGGTGGATAAACTCCTTTCGGAGCTTGGCAGTATCAGAGACTGATTTCAACAAGGAGCAGTTATGGCGTTTGAAAGCCTTTCCGAAAAATTATCGGCAGCCTTTAAGAAGCTTCGCGGCAAAGGGCGCCTTTCAGAAGCGGATATTAAGGAAGCCATGCGCGAGGTTCGGCTTGCTCTGCTTGAAGCCGACGTCAGTTACAAGGTCGTTAAGGACTTTGTTAAAAAGGTCAGCGACAGAGCTGTCGGACAGGACGTTCTTGAAAGCCTGACT
>JASDTK010000236.1:0-7094 GCA_041891555.1 Oscillospiraceae bacterium | reverse complement strand
GACTCCCGCGCAGATGGTCATAAAGATTGTCAACGAAGAGCTGACTGAGCTTATGGGCAGCGAAAACGTAAAACTGAATATTTCTTCTCAGTCGCCGAGTGTCGTGATGCTCGTCGGACTTCAGGGTGCAGGTAAAACAACAAACGGCGCGAAGCTCGCGGGACTCGTTAAAAAAAGCGGAAAGCGTCCGCTCCTCGTCGCCTGCGACGTTTACCGTCCCGCCGCGATAAAGCAGCTCGAAACGGTCGGCGCTCAGCTCGATATCCCCGTTTTCCAAATGGGTCAGGGCAACCCCGTCGATATTGCGAGGGCCGCTATCGAGCATGCTAAAAAGCATGGAAACGACCTTGTTTTCCTCGATACCGCGGGGCGTCTGCACATCGACGAGACGCTTATGGACGAGCTGAAAAATATTAAAGAAGCGGTTAAGCCCTCCGAGATACTTCTCGTCGTAGACGCGATGACCGGGCAGGACGCCGTGAACGCCGCAAGCGCCTTCGATGATGCGCTGGGCATCACCGGCATCATGCTCACAAAGCTCGACGGCGATGCAAGAGGCGGAGCGGCGCTATCGGTTCGTGCGGTGACCGGAAAGCCCATCAAGTATGTGGGCATAGGTGAAAAGCTTGATAACATCGAGCCTTTCCATCCGGAGCGCATGGCCTCCCGAATTCTAGGAATGGGCGACGTTTTGACGCTTATCGAAAAGGCTGAGCAGAACTTCGATGAGAAAAAAGCCATGCAAATGGCTGAACGCCTGAAAAAAAATCAGTTTAACTTCACGGATTACCTTGACCAGCTCCAGCAGCTCAAGTCAATGGGCAATATTAAAGATATAGCGGCGATGATTCCGGGGATGGACTCAAAGGCGCTTGCGGGAGCTAAAATCGACGAGAAGGAGTTTTCTCGTACCGAGGCGATAATCAAGTCGATGACCGCCAAGGAGCGAGAGAACCCGCAGCTCCTCAACGGCAGCAGAAAAAGACGCATCGCGGCAGGCAGCGGAACCACAGTCGTGGATGTAAATCGCCTCATCAAGCAGTTTGATATGATGAAGACCATGACCAAACAGATGACTGCGGGCGGAAAAAAGGGGAAACATATGGGAATGGGATTGCCCGGAAGAGGCTTGCCATTCAAGTTTTAAAGAGTTTGCACCGCTTTCGGGCGTTTGCACATAAAGAGAAAAAGAATTTGGAGGTGAATATAAATGGTCAAAATCAGGCTTCACAGAATGGGTGCGAAGAAAAATCCTTTCTACAGGATTGTCGTTGCGGATTCTCATTTCCCTCGTGACGGAAAGTTTATCGAGGAAATCGGAACCTATGATCCCCTTTCCACTCCTTCGGGAATCAAGGTAGACAGTGAACGTGCCAAGTATTGGATTGCTAACGGCGCTCAGCCCACTGAAACCGTTAGGGCTCTGCTGAAAAAGTCAGAGGTGCTTTAAGGAGATAAAGCCAGCATGAAAGAACTCTTAACCTACATCGCAAAAAACCTTGTCGATAATCCCGACGAGGTCACAGTGACCGAGAGGACCACCGATACGGAAACTGTATTTGAGGTTCGCGTTGCGGACGGCGACATGGGAAAAATCATCGGCCGTCAGGGCCGGATTGTCAAAGAAATCCGCATACTCATGCGTGCAGTGGCTCAAAGACAGGGGAAAAACGTGTCCGTGGAAATCATGGACTGATACGTTCGACGGGGGATAAAGGGGACTTTGTCCCCCTTAAACGTTGTATTGAAAAAATTAATCATTAGCAATTAAATGTCGTAAACGGAGAATAATGAGTGAAAAAGTATCTCGAAGCGGGAGTAATTGTAAATACACACGGCATTAGGGGCGAAGTTAAAATTCAACCCTGGGCGGATAGCGCCGAGTTTCTAACGCAATTCAAACGACTCTATATAGACGAGAAGCCCCTTGAACTTCTTTCCGGAAGGGTTCATAAGGATTTTCTTATCGCGCAGTTCAAAGATGTGACAGATATAAATACGGCGATGGCTCTGAAGAACAAGACAGTCTCGATTGACAGAGCGGAAGCCAAGCTCCCGAAGGGTTCGTTTTTCATTTCGGACCTCATCGGGGCGAGCGTAAGGGACGAGAGCGGAGCGGAGCTCGGAAAGCTGACCGATGTGCTCGAGCTGCCCGCGGGCAACGTCTATGTGGTCACGGGAGAGCGTGAGATACTGATTCCTGCCGTACCGCAGTTTATTGTAAAGACCGATGCGGACGCGGGTATTGTCACAGTCAGATTGATAGAAGGTATGTAATGAATCCTTCTCCGCGAAGGAGGTTAATATGGACGAAAACCTTGATTTAGAAAATAAAGCAGTCGGAGAGGCTTCTTCGAAGCCTCTGATGCGCGTTGATATAATGACGCTCTTTCCTGACACGATGAAAGCGGTGCTAAGCGAGAGTATATTGGGAAGAGCAGCGGCAAAAGATATAATCGAAATAAATTGTATCCAAATAAGAGATTTTACTGAGAACAAACAGGGACAGGTCGATGATTATCCCTATGGCGGCGGCTGGGGCTGCGTAATGATGGCGCAGCCGCTCAAAAGCTGTCTTGACTTTGTGCGGGATTGTGCGGGAGAGCGCAAGACCCGCGTTATCTACATGTCGCCTCAGGGCACAAAATTCGATCAGACAAAGGCGCGTCAGCTCAAGGATGAATACGATCATTTGGTTTTGGTCTGCGGGCACTATGAGGGCATTGACGAGCGTTTTATCGAAGAATGCGTCGACGAAGAAATATCCGTCGGAGATTTCGTACTTACAGGCGGTGAGATACCGGCTATGGCTCTGACGGACTGCGTGTGCCGTATGATACCGGGCGTTCTGTCCGATGAGGAATGCTTTACAGGCGAAAGCCACTGGGACGGGCTTCTGGAATACCCTCAGTACACCCGACCCGAGATTTGGGAGGGCAGAAGCGTTCCCGATATACTTCGGAGCGGCCACCATGCGAATATTAAAAAATGGCGGAGAAAGCAGTCGATTATCCGGACAAAAAAGCGCAGACCCGATATGTATGAAAAGCTTATTTTTACCGAGAAACCGGACAAAAAACTTCTCGCGGAAATTGAAGCGGACGAGGCGCGGGAGCGGGAAGAGAATTTGGGGTGACAGGAATGATTCTGGGTTTTGACAACGGCGCTTCAGCCGTTAAGATTGTCGCGCTGGACGGAGAGCGTATCAAAGCGAAGAAATGCATTATCGGCAGCGGGAAAACCGCCGGAGAGCTGATTTTTGAATTTATTAAGGAAAATGATATTCCGGAAGAAAGCATCGGGACAGTCGCGGTTACGGGCGTCGGAGCGGATAAATGCCGTTTCGATGACATCACTGCCGCGATAGTATACATACCCGAGATTGAAGCAACCGGTCTGGGCGGCTCATGGCTGTCTAAGCTGGATGAAGCAGTTATAATCAGCATCGGAACAGGCACATCGCTTGTGCTTGCGAGAAACGGAAGCTTCACACACATAGGCGGCACGGGCGTAGGCAGCGGAACGCTTCGCGGCATTTCAAAGAAAATGTTTGGCACAACAGATCTTCGGGAATTCTTCGAACTTGCGGAGCAGGGAAACAGGTTGACGGTTGATATAACAATTGGCGACTTATTCTCCGGAACAGATACTTTGCCACTGGACCTTACGGCTTCAAATCTCGCAAAGGCAGACGATGATGCGACAAAAGCCGACTGGGCTATGGCTCTGGTGAACACGGTCATGGAGGTCGCGGGCTCCCATGCGGCGCTCGCCTGCAACGGCTACAACGTCAAAAATGTTGTTATTACGGGTGGAATTTCTCAGACAGGAATCGCAAAAATCGTTTATGACGGCTTTACAAAGCTCTATAAGCTCAACTATGTTATCCCGGAGTATTCCGGTTTTGCGACGGCGATTGGCGCCGCTAGGAGAGTGCAGCTTGGAAAATAGGCTTGCAAGTTTGGCGGATTTAGGCCCCATCATGGAGATAGTTGCCGACGCTCAGCGCTTTCTGAAGGAGAGCGGAGTTGATCAGTGGCAGGACGGCTATCCGACTCCGGAGGTTTTCATCAAAGATATCGAAAAAGGCGTCTGCCGCGTGTTCACGGTCGAGGGAAGGGTTGCCGGTTTCATCTCTGTCTTTTTCGAACCGGAGCCAAACTACGGCGAAGTTGAGGACGGAAACTGGCTCACAAGCGACGCGCCATATGCGGCGTTTCATCGTGCGGCTGTGGACGAAAATTATCGCGGAATGGGAATTGCAAGTGCAATGCTATCCTATGCGGAGAATCTGTCGCTTGAGCGTGGCTTAAAAAGCATGCGCGGAGACACTCACCGAGACAACAAGGCCATGCGCGGCCTGCTGGAAAAGCGGGGCTTTGTCCACTGCGGAACAATATACATCGACGGAGTTAAAAGTGAGCGGACGAAGCGCGTCTGCTACGAAAAACTGCTTTAAGGAGCTTTATGGATCTCTGTGATATAGGACAAATCAAGGCGCTGCTTTCAACCCACGGCTTCCGCTTTTCAAAATCCATGGGGCAGAATTTCCTGACCGCTCATTGGGTGCCGGAGCGGATAGCTCTGGAGGCGGGACTCGACGAAAACACGGGCGTACTCGAGGTCGGACCGGGCATCGGCTGCCTTACGGAACAGCTTTCAAAGCATGCGTGCAGGGTCGTCGCCGTGGAGCTTGACAGAGCGCTCGCGCCGGTGCTCGCGGAGACTCTGAAAGACCGCGAAAACACAAACGTCATTTTTGGCGACGTGCTGAAGCTGGATATTCCGGCGCTTGTACGAGAAAACTTTTCAGGACTTAAGCCCGTTGTCTGTGCGAACCTGCCCTATAACATTACGAGTCCTCTTATTTCGACTTTTATTGACGCCGACTGCTTTGAGAGCATGACGCTTATGGTCCAGCGCGAGGTTGCGCACAGAATTTGCGCGAAGGCCGGAACGAGCGATTACGGCGCGTTCACGGTTTATACGAACTGGTATACCGAACCCGAAATATTATTTGACGTTTCGCCCGAATGTTTTATACCGGCACCGAAGGTCTGGTCGAGTGTGATAAAGCTCAGTATGCGACGCGAGCCGCCTTTTTCGGTTGTTGATGAAAAGCTCTTTTTTGCTGTGGTGCGCGCGGCCTTCAACCAGAGAAGAAAAACGCTTAATAACGCGCTTTCGTCGGGGCTGTCCGGCCATTCGAAGGAGGAGCTTGCCGAAGTCATCGCCTCCTGCGGCTTCGACCCCATGATACGCGGAGAGGCACTTGATATTGCAGGGTTTGCGGCGGTTGCAAATGCCGTTGCAAATCTATGATTTAGTGGTATACTATTTTAAACCTTGAGAGAAAGAAGAAGGTACATATGGACGGCAATACGGTTAAAAGTAAAATCGTTGTGAAGGTAGGCACCTCCACGCTTACGCATGAGGGCGGAAAGCTCAATTTCCGCAGTTTTGATGCCCTTGCGCGCGTACTGTCCGATATTCAGAACATGGGCAACGAAATCATTCTGGTTTCGTCGGGGGCGATTGCCGTCGGGGCCGGAAAGCTCCAGATGAAGGAGCGACCGACCGTACTAAGCCTTAAGCAGGCGGCCGCGGCAGTCGGCCAGTGCGAGCTGATGCACCTTTACGATAAATTTTTTGGTGAATACGGCAAGATGGTCGCCCAAATCCTTCTTACCGGTGAAGATGTTGACAGTCCCGAGAAAAAGCAGAACCTGATAAACACCTTCAATTCACTGCTTGAGCTGAATATAATACCTATAGTAAACGAAAACGATTCCGTCAGCTATGCCGAGATCGAGGCCGACAATGAGGAGCATAAGGTTTTCGGTGACAACGATACGCTTTCCGCCGTTGTTGCGGTTCTCTGCGGAGCCGACAAGCTCGTCCTCCTCTCCGACATTGACGGACTGTATGACGGCAACCCAAATGAAGAGCCCGAGGCAAGACTTATCCGAGAGGTCAGAGTCATTGACAGTGAGATTCGTGCCCTCGCGGGCGGAGCCGGAAGCGGACGCGGAACGGGCGGTATGATAACAAAACTTCAGGCGGCGGAGCTTGCCACAAAACATGGCATTGATATGTACATCGCAAACGGAAGCACACCGGAAATACTTTATGATATTGTATCGGGGAGACCTGCGGGAACACTTTTTGTCGGAAAGAAGGTCAAAAATGACTGAATTGACCAAAATGGGCGCAGCGGCAAAGGCCGCCGAACGTGTGCTGGCGGTAGCTGGCACGAAAAAGAAAAATGACGCACTTGAAGCGATACGGCTGGCGCTTTTAAAGAACAAGGAACGTATTCTGGCAGCCAACGCAGCAGATATGGAAACTTCGGAAAAGGCGGGAATTAAAAGAGCCTTTCTGGATCGGCTCCTTCTGACTTCCGAGCGTATCGAGGAGGTTGCAAAGGGCGTCGCAGAGCTTATCGCGCTGCCTGACCCTATTGGCGAAGTGATTTCCATGTCGGATCGGCCAAACGGACTGACTATCGGAAAGAAGCGCGTACCTCTGGGCGTAATAGGAATAATTTATGAAGCAAGACCAAATGTAACGGTTGACGCCGCGGCTCTTTGCCTCAAGGCCGGAAATGTCTGCGTACTCCGCGGAGGAAAGGAAGCTATTAATTCTAACTCCGTATTGGTAGACATAATGCGAGATGCGCTCGCCTCTGCGGGGCTCCCCGTGGACTGCATCTGCCTTGTGTGTGATACAACGCGCGAGAGTGCGAAGGAGCTCATGGGGCTGCGCGAATATATCGATGTCCTGATACCGCGCGGCGGCAGCGGGTTAATTAAATCCGTCGTGGAAAACGCCAGTGTCCCCGTCATTGAGACCGGCAGCGGCAACTGTCATGCCTATGTTGATGATGAAGCCAACCTTGAAATGGCAGCCAGTATAATCGAAAACGCAAAGTGCAGCCGGCCTTCGGTTTGTAACGCGATAGAGACACTTCTGGTGCACGAAGCTGTGGCCGAGAAGTTCCTGCCCCTCGTTCTGCCAAGGCTTAATAAGTACAACGTCGAGCTGCGCTGCGACGAAAAAGCGACGGAAATACTTGGTGATTCTGCAATTCCCGC
>JASDTK010000235.1:2772-13687 GCA_041891555.1 Oscillospiraceae bacterium | reverse complement strand
GCTTAAGAGTATCAAAAGAGTTCGGCACCGCAAAAGCTGGGTAAAGCACAAGCTTTTCTCAGACTTTATGCGGTGCGTTTCTTTTGCCTGTTTTAGTGAAGTCAATCGGTCATAAGGCTGAAGCCGGAGCCTTTTTTCACGGCGAGGATAGTCGTTACGGCCATTAGCAGTGAAATCACGCTGAACGCTGTCCATACATAATTATATGATCCGAAAACGTCAAATACACTGCTGGCTACAACAGGCCCTGCAGCCGCTCCCGCGCCATAGCAAAGTCCGAGCAGACCGTATATACCAGGGTAGTCCCGCCTGCCGCATACAAGCGCCGTGAGATAGGGCGTTGTGACAGTCAGCATCGAGCAGACAAGACCGAAAAGAGCGCCGAACAGTATCGCAACGTATCCGTTTGCCGAGTTCATGAAAGCAAGCGCCGCGAGCACATATAAAACTGACAGGTAAATCGTACCGAATTTAACACCTTTCCTGTCATATATGGCGCCGAGAATAATTTTTCCGAAAATCTCCACACCCATAATGAAGGTGAAGAGATTAGCGGCGAATCCCGCACTGTGGCCCAGATTTCTTGTAAGGTAAATGCTCACGTTGTTCTGCATGCCCAACCCGATGAAGCCGATTATAAAGAAGCTTAAACCAAGCAGTCGAAAGGAGCCGGTTTTAAGAAAATTCTTCATGGAGATGCCTTTAATTTCGGCTTGCGCTCCGTCGCTGGCCGGGTTTGCTCCGAGCGGAAGCAGACCCATATCCTCCGGCTTTTCACGGACTACGAAAAGCAAGGTCGGCAGCAGGATGACGGCAGAAACAATGCCCATTATCATAAACGCGCTTCTCCATCCGGAGGACGCGATTATAAGTTTTGTTACCTGAACTAATATTAGTCCACCGGCGACGCTGCCTGTGAACGCTATTCCCGTGGCCAAGCCCTTTTTGTCGGAAAACCAGTTGTTTATGAGCATTCCGCAGGGCACAAGAGACACGCCGCTGACGCCAAATCCGACTACACAGGAGAGCGCATAGAACATGATGAGGCCATTGCATGTTGAATACAGGATAAAGCCGCCGGACATCAGAAGGGCGTATATCGGCATGGCTACACGCATACCCATTTTTGCCATAACTTTGCCTGTAAAAATTGCGCCTATGAAGCTGGCAATCGTTGTTATTGTGCTGATGAGCTGAACGCTGCTGGCAGAGTAGCCGAATTCTTTCATAAGCTCTATCGAAAACAGGTTGAAGCAATTGACTGTTACGCCGATTGAAGCGGCCATCATTAAAAAACAGGCCAGAATAATTGCCCAGTGATATGTAAATCTTGTTTTTTTCATTCTGAGTTTTTCTCTTTCCCTCTATCTATATTTCAGGAGGCTTAAGGCTGTAACGGCGCCGAAAAAAGCGGGGGCGGACCACTCCGCCCCCGCCCGGAATAAAGTTCAGTCCAGAGGAACCTTTATGATGGCGTCCAAAGCAATATCAATTTCCTCCTCCACCGCGCGGTCCACGGCTTTCTGGTCGGGATGATAGTTCTCCACCCCTACAAGCTCGAAGGCCTTGGCGTCGGCTGCGAGTATCGCTCCGGCTTTTACTCCGTGCAGTGAGGCCACAACAAGCAGCGCGGATACCTCGTTGTCCATAGCGACGACTCCGGCCTTTGCGAAAAGCCTGACCTTGGATTCCAGAAGACCGGGATAAAACAGCGCCTGAGTCAGCATAATGCCCTTATGCGCAGAAATCCCGCGGCCGCGTGCCGCTGAGGCAAGGGCGGAAACCACATCTCCGTCACATACGGCGGGATAGGACAGGGGTATCATCTTTTCGGTAACGCCTTCCTCGCGGCAGGAGGCCGTGGGGATAACTATACTTCCGGCGTCGATGCCGTCCTGCATACCGCCGCAGGTGCCCACCCGAATTATGACCTTTGCGCCGGCCCGCCAAAGACTCTCGAAGGCGATTGTGGCGCCTCCGGCACCCACGCCGTGGGAGCTTACGGTCACGGGAACGCCCTGATACGTTCCGGAAAAGGTCCAGAACTCCCGGTTCTTTGCCAGACATACGGGATTCTGCATCCGCCGAGAAATTATCTCAGCACGGGCGGGGTCTCCGCAGGTGATGACCCGGGGTGCGATATCCCCCTCACCGACGTGGATGCAGGGAAACAGTGTTTTTTCGGACATTCAGATGCTCCTCCCGTTTTTACTCTTCATGCTTCTCCAGCCGGACAGCATTAAAGCCAGAATGGTGGCGATATACGGCAGCGTCATAGTGAGCTGACTCTTGATAATGTTTTGCAGAGCCGAGCCGATGGACTGACACAAACCGAAAAACAGGCTGGAAACTATGGTCAGCAGCGGATGATTGACGCCCAGACTCGCGGCGGCCATTGCGATAAAGCCGCGGCCGGAGGTCATGTTTTCCGTAAACATCGTGACCTGACCCATGCTGAGAACAACGCCGCCCAGACCGCACAGGGCCCCTGAAAGAGTGACGACGATCATCTGAATTCGAAGTGCCTTGGTGCCGAGACTTTCCGACGCCTCCTTGTTGATACCGACCGACAGCGTGCGAAAACCTGAGACCGTCTTATACAGGTAAATGAATATAAGTATCGCGATAAAATACGCCAGATAATCGATGATGGTCATGTTTTCCAGTATTCGTCCTAAAATAGGAATGTCCTTAATAAAGGGCAGATTGATTTTTGGAAGCGATACTAGCTTGTTGTACACCAGCTTGACACGCCGACCAAAAATCAGGTTGAGAATGAAGCTGGTGGCTCCGCTGACCAAAAGGTTCAGCGAGGTACCGATTACCATATCGGCGGCGCGGTATTTGACCTGCAGAACCGCGACTATGTAACCGATAAGCATTCCTGAGAAAATGCCCGCCAGAACGGAGAGGTAGACATTCCGCGTGAAGTAATTGACAACAATGGAGAAAAAGGTGGCGATAAGCATCTGGGCTTCAAGCGCGATGTTGAATACGCCGACCTTGCTGCAGATCGCGCTGCCCAAAGCGGCCAGAAGTATGGGCGTCGTCATGCGGAGAGTGGAATTGACAATGGAGGCGATATATTCCCAGTTCATCCCTGCTCACCGCCTTCTTCGGCAAGAGCGACTTTTGCTTTTCGCTTCTTGATAAAATTGAAAACCAGCTTAACGGATACGAACAGCGTTATGCAGCACTGAATTATCGTGGATATCTCCAGAGGAATTCCAAGAGATCGCTGGATGGCGCTGCCGCCAATCTGGAGACCGGCAAGGAAGATGGACACGAAAAACATACCCACGGGGTTGAGATTGGCAATCAAAGCCGCCATAAGCCCGGTCCATGCGTAGCTCGTGGAAGTGAACATAGTGTCGGCATAGCGGTATTTTAGGCCGAATATCTCCACTGTGCCGGCAAGCGAGGCTATCGCGCCGGAGAGCGCCATGGTTATCATCATGACCTTGACCTGCTTTGTCCCGCCGTAGCGGGCAAAGAACGGGTTGAAGCCGCTCATCTTGGACTCATAGCCAAAGACGGTCTTTTTTGTGATGAATACCATAAAAACGACTACCAGTATTGCAATAATGAAGCCGAAGTGAAGCGTATTCTTGGGTGTAAGGCGCGGCAGCCACATACCGGGGTCTATCTGCGGAGTCTGAAGCGCCAGCCCGTCGCCTGCGGTATCCTTGAGAGGATAAGTGACAAAATAACTGGTTATATAACTTGCAACATAGTCGAGCATGAGAGTGCAGATTACCATGCTGACTCTGAATTTCCACGTTAAGACAGCCGGAAGCAGAGCGTAAAGCGCACCCGCCGCCATGCCGAGAATGAAGGAGATGACGGCTACCAGCACCGGAGGGCCGGGAATAAACAGAGCGCACACCGTCGCAACAAACGCGCCGATTATCATCTGACCTTCGACGCCTATGTTTATGTAGCCTGCCCGCCACGCCATTGCTGTCGCCATGGCGCAGAGGATGATTGGGGTCGCGCGGGTCAGGGTGGTAAACAGATAATAGGATTTGATGAAGGATTTATCGAACATTTCGGCATATACCGTAAAAGGGTTCTTGCCGCAGGCAAGGATTACGACAGCACCTACAATAAGGCCCAAAATTGTGGCTATTAAAGGCTGCCGCAGAGCGCTCCATACTCCGCGCGCTCCAGCAGCAAAGCCGCGGTCAGACAGCTTTTTGCTCATGGTTTTCGCCTCCCATCATCAGAATACCAAGACTTTCTTCCGTGGCGTCCTGCTTCCGGAATTCTCCGGCCACCTTGCCGTCAAAGATTACATATATGCGGTCTGACAGAGTCATTATTTCCGTAAGCTCGGACGAAATAAGCAGGACGGCGTCGCCCTTGGCCCGCTTGTCCAGCAGACGGCTGTGGATAAATTCCATCGCGCCTATGTCCACGCCGCGGGTAGGTTCCGCAGCGATGAGCAGACGGGAGTTAAGCTCGATTTCGCGGGCTACAATCATTTTCTGGAGGTTGCCGCCGGAACGCTCCCCGGTTTTTTGAGAGAGGCCGCCGCTTCTGACATCGTAGCTCTTCAAAAGTCCGGAGGTGAACCTTTTAATTCCCTTTTCTTTCAGGATACCGTGGCTGGATATCTCCGGCTCACGCTGATGCGCCATAATGGAGGTCTCTGTGAGCGTTGCCTGTTTGGCACAGCCCCAGAGGTAGCGATCCTCGGGTATGCAGGCGCAGCCGGCCTGACGGATTTCACCCACGCTTTTACCGACGACGCTTTTATCGCAGATAAGCATGTCGCCGGAAGTAACGGGCGTCAGTCCCGTGATGCAAGCAATGAGCTCCGACTGACCATTGCCGGAAACGCCCGCGATGCCGACAATCTCGCCGGCGTCCACATGTATGCTGAAATGATCCAGTATGTTTTTCTTGTCGGAACCGGAAAGAACAAGGTCGCGGATCTCCAGAACGGTTCCGGTGGTCTCCTGCGGCGGTATTTCCCGTTCCACGATATGACGGCCAACCATCAGAAAGGACATCTCCTCGATTGAGGTTTCTGACTTCGCCATTTCCTTGATACGTTTTCCCTGACGCATAACCATTACACGGTCAGCGACCTCCATGACCTCGTTGAGCTTATGTGTGATGATAATAATGCTCTTTCCCATAGCGGCGAGCTTTTTTATGGTTTTGAGGAGCTCTGAGACCTCCTGAGGGGTCAGTACCGCTGAGGGCTCGTCAAAAATGATGATTCTGGCGTCCTGATACAGAACCTTCAGAATTTCCACGCGCTGCTGCAAGCCAACGGGACAGTCGCTGACAATAAGTTTAGGATCAATATTAAGTCCGTACTTTTCGCAAAGCTCATTTGTTATCTCCACAGCTCGCCTGCGGTCAAAAAAAATACCGTTTTTCTTAGGCTCATGGCCGTAAACGATGTTCTCCGCCACGGTACAGGGCTGCAGCAGCATGAAGTGCTGCTGTACCATGCCGATTTTTTTAGCCATGGCGTCATGGGGACTGCGAAATTTCTGCAGCGCTCCGTCTATATAAATTTCACCCTCGGTCGGTTTTTCCAAACCGTAGAGTATTTTCATAAGCGTCGATTTACCGGCGCCGTTTTCGCCGACAACGGCAAGAATCTCACCCTCACCGAGAGACAGCTCCACATCGTCGTTGGCGCGTAATGTTCCGTATTCCTTGGTTATGTGTTTCATTTCGAGCAGCAAATTTTCACACCCATCCTTTCCGTGACAAAAAAGGGCCCATCCCGTGCGCAAATAAAAAACGAGTCAGACGGGGAGCGGTTTTTTCCCGTCTGACTCGTCGGTTAGACATACTTCCCCGGAATATCTGTGAGCTGAGGCTTATTTGCCCTTGCTCGCGTTATATTCTTCTTCGGTGGGCATATTTGTGAGGTCAAGCTTACCTGAGCGGATATCTTCAGCCGCCTGCTTGGCGATTGCGATGTCAGCATCACTCAGACGCTCGCTGCGCGGGTTTGCGCTGTCATGCGTAACATATACTGCGCCGATAGTGCCGTCGGAAAGGCCCCAGACCTCGTCATCGGTGTTCCAGCCGGAGAAATACAGGTCTATGAGGTTCTTCATTGTCGCGTAAGTATCTTTTATCTGAGAGGTCACTATGTAGGGATTGCTGGGGTCGGTCAGGTCGACGTCCTGACCGGAGGTGTAGAAGCCCTTTTCCTTTGCGGCTTCAAAGGTGCCGGAATCGCCGCCCGCAGCAGCGGAGTTGATGAAAACGCAGCCCTGCTCATACTGCTGGATTGCGAGCTCCTTTGCCTTTGCGGGGTCGCTGTAGGAGCCGACATAGTTGAAGACGAAGGTTGCGTCCGGATCCTGAGACAGAACGCCTTCCATGTAGCCGTAGCGCCATTTCCAGGAGCCGGGGCCCTCATTGACATGAACAGCGCCGTAGACATGGGATTCGCCGTCGGTGGTGAGAGCCGCGAGGACGCCGATAAGGTAGGCGCCTTCCTGCTCACGATAGGAAATGCACTTGACGTTCTCAGCGTCAACAGCCGAGTCAATGAGCGCATAATCGCAGGCGTCGGGGAACTCGGTAGCCACTTTGTTTATGGCGTCTCCAGCCTGCCAGCCGCCGCCTATAATCAGGTTATAGTTTTCGGCGACAAGAGCGCGCATGTTATCCTCATAGGCTGCGCTGTCAGCGCATTCGGCAACGGTGTATTCAAAACCGTACTTTGTGGCGGCTTCTTTCAAACCGTTGACCATCTGGAGCAGGAAAACCTGGGTTCCGACCTTGTCGCATACAAGAGCAATCTTCATACCGGCGCCGGGAAGCGCTGCTGTCGAAGCTGCCGGAGAGGCGGAGTCGGATGCGGGTTCGGTGGTTTTGGCGCCGCCGCAGCCGGCAAGCAGTGCAAGCGCCATCGCAAGGGTCAGGATGAGGGCAAGAGTCTTTTTCATGCTTAATTTCTCCTTTTGCATCTTTTTAATAATAAATCGATTTTCGATTGATTAAACGGTGGCAAATGTGGAGCTTTAATTTGCTTCATTATATATCACGTCAGCGCTTGTTGTCAATTCGAAATTTACAAAAACAAACAACATAAAAGCAATTCGCCAAAAATAAATAAACAATTCTACACAAATTTCAAACACATGCAACATAATATATAAGAATTGACAATCATACAACGATTAACTATAATCAGGAGGAGGAAAATACGCCCAGCCAATATAAATTGAAAGGCAAATTAAGATTTAAACGGCGAAAAGGAGAGCTCATATGAAACAGGTTGAGATTAAGCGCAGTAAACTGTCCGCTTCTGAGCTGGGACATCAGGACAAGAGCGCGCCCGAACAGGCTCCGTCCTATGTCCTGCTGCCAGGGGATCCGAACAGAATCGCTATTATGGCGGCACAGTGGGATAAAGCGGAGGAGTATACTCTGTCACGCGGGCAGAAGGCGGCTCATGGCGTCTACCGCGGAGCGGATATAGGCGCTTATTCAACGGGTATCGGCGGCCCCAGCACCGAATGCACCCTGACCGACCTTTGCGCGCGCGGCACGCACACCTTCATTCGCGTTGGGACAACCGGCACCATACAGGAGAATATAAGTATAGGCGACATCATTATTAACGATTCCAACGTCCGCCTGGACGGAACCTCCCAGTTCTATGTCAGACCGGAATATCCGGCTGCCGCGTCCTATGAGGTGGTTCTGTCACTGATACAGGCCTGTGAGAATCTGGGTTTCCATTATCATGTGGGAACGGGCTGTACCTGCGGCTCGTTCTATACCGGTCAGTGCCGCACGACTTACGACGGTTACCGCCCTTCCGGCTTGGACGATATCTTTGCCGATTTGCGGCAGGCGGGAGTTCTGAACTTTGAAATGGAGGGAGCCACGGTTACGACCTTGTCCCGTGTTTTCGGAAAACGCGCCGGAATGTGCGCAACGGTGGTGGCTCATCGTATCACGGGCGAATGGAATGAGGACCCGGAAGCCGAGAAAAAGGCGTGTCTCGCGGGAGCTGAGGCTCTGCGTATTCTGACGGAATGGGATGCATTGAAAGCCGCGGCGGGAAAAAAATACTTTTCTGCGGGCCTTCTGAAAGGAGAGCGTTTGTAGTGGAAAACGTGCTGCAGAAAAAACTTATCGCAGAGGCGGCGGAAGCAAGGCTGAAGGCTAGAGCGTTCAGCGGTTTTCATGTAGGGGCGGCGCTTCTGACAGCGGACGGCAGGATATTTACAGGCTGCAATGTGGAGATTAAATCTACGCTGTCCAGTATCTGCGCCGAACGCTGCGCAATTGTCAAAGCGGTTTCCGAGGGCTATACTGACTTTGCCGCCATTGCTGTGGTGTCCGACGCGGAGCATCCAGTATCTCCCTGCGGCTTTTGTCGGCAGTACCTCATAGACTTTAATCCGGATATGGAAGTTATCATGGCAAACCCCGACGGCAGTGAGGTTCTGACCATGACGGCACGGGAGCTTATGCCTCGCGCCTTCGTCGGCAGCGGACGAGATTAAAGAGAAAGGCCGGCGACCCTTTTCGGGCAGCCGACCTAAGCTGTTAAAGACTCATCTGGTATATTTTTCTGATGTCCTGCGTCGTAAGAGATACAAAAGTCCTGTCAAAGGAAGCAGTGCGTGCTTTTAGCGACATCTCGTCAAAGTATCTGTCGTCAATCCCGATTTCCGTGAGTGTTGAGGGAAGGCCGAGGGCTCTGAAGAACTCTCCCGTCTTTTCAATCGCCTCTTCCGCAAGCTCGCGGACAGGCAGAGCGGAATTAAGCCCCCAGACGCGGACTCCATATTCTGCGAAGCGGCGCTCAGTCGCGGTGCTCAGGACAAAGCGCATCCAGTTCGGTGTCAGTATTGCAAGGCCTACGCCGTGGGTAATGTCGTAGTAGGCGGAAAGCTGGTGCTCAATACTGTGAACGCTCCACGCTACAGGCTTACCCATTGACAGAAAACCGTTGATTGCCCAGGAGGATGCCCACATTAGATTTGCCCGCGCCTCATAGTTATCCGGCTCGCGAAGGGCGACGGGACCATAGCGGACACAGGTTTGTAGGACGGACTCCGCAAAGCGATCCTGCAGATAGGCGCCCTCAACACGGCTAAAGTAATTCTCCAGCGTGTGCGACATGATGTCCGCCGTGCCTGCGGCGGTTTGGCCGGCAGGTACGGAAAATGTATACGAGGGATCGAGAATGGAGCATACGGGAAGACAGCAATCGGCCTCAAACACGAGCTTGTCGTTGCTGTTCATATCTGAAATAACCGCTATTGAGTCCATTTCGGAGCCGGTGGCCGCGATAGTCAGCACGGTAAAAATGGGCAGCGCCTCCGTGGGCTTATGCTTTCCTGTCAGGAAGTCCCAGGGGTCGCCGTCATAAAGCGCGCCGGCCGCGACAGCCTTGGCACAGTCAATAGCCGAGCCGCCGCCAAGCGCCAGAACGCCGTCCAGCTCCTGCTCGCGGCAAAGGCGAACACCCTCGCGCACCGTTCCGATTTTCGGGTTTGGCTCAACGCCTGAAAGATCGGTGTAATATATGCCGTATTTTGAAAGCTGAGCCGCGGCGTCGTCGTAGACTCCGTTGCGCTTGACCGAACCGCCGCCATAAACGAGCAGTACGCGGGCGGCGCGGGAAACTATCTCGGCACCGAGTTTTTCAATCTGTCCGCTGCCAAAGTGGATGATTGTAGGAATAAAATAATCAAAATTAGTCATTGAAGGATCTCCTGTCAAATCATATGGGTACGATGCCCGCAGTCGTATTTATTGTGGTGCCAATATGTAATTCTCCAGCATTCAACAAAGAATGTGAACGAGATAAAAATGTGAAATGAAAAGCAATGATTGACTATTACGGCGTTTTATGCCATAATTACTGCTATAAGCAGAAATTTAACGAGATTTAAAAACAACATACTACAAGAAATAATCTGATTTCCACATAAATGGACAAACGCGAACGACTAAAGCGGATTAATATACCATCAATGCTTCAGGCAGTATAGGAAAGGGCTTTACAGCTATGATGACAGCGCAGAGAAGAGAAGAACTCAAGCACTATATGCTGGAATATAAGAACGCCACGGTAGGCACAATGGCGGAGAAATTCGGCGTGAGCGGTCAGACTATACGCAGGGATTTCAAGGAACTGGAGCAGGAGGGATTTCTTCTGCGGTCATACGGAGGTGCCGTGGTGAAAGACCGCAAGGCGGTCAACGTACCTAACACGGTGAAAAACGAATTGCTGGTGGACGCGAAGCGGGTGATCTGCAAGCAGGCGGTTCGATTTATCTCTCCCAACGACTGCATCTTTCTTGATCATTCCACTACGGTGCTTGCGCTTTGCGATGAAATCGCCCAGATACCGCTTACGGTTGTGACCAATTCATTCCGCGTCATAGGAAGGCTCTCCGGCTGCCCAAACATACAGCTGATTTCTACGGGCGGAATATTCAATAATTCCCTTGAAGGCTTCTTCGGACTGGAAACCGTAAAGTATCTTCAGCAGCACTGTGTGGACAAGGCGTTTCTCTCCTGCAGAGCCATCGACCTGACTCGCGGGCTGAACGACTCCGATGAGAAAACCGCCGATGTCCGCCGCAACGTTATTGAAAATTCGGACAGCGTTTATCTTCTGGCCGACCACACCAAGTTCGGAAAATCCGGATTCATCGCCACCTGCGAAGTCGATAAGCTCGACTATGTTATTACGGATGAACCTGTGGACGATGCGTGGCGCAAGCTGTTCGAGAAGAAAAAGGTCGGGCTTTTGGAAGGCAAATAAAAACTGTCGGAAGCGGAGCAAAGTCTTAGCTTCTTATTTGGATTGTAGATGATGCCTGCTGAACAAGCCGAAAATCGAGCTTGTTCAGCAGACACTGTTTTTTTTGATTCAAAGTATTGGAACGGTCAGCCGTAAATGCGC
>JASDTK010000235.1:0-2762 GCA_041891555.1 Oscillospiraceae bacterium | reverse complement strand
GACTTCATAAAGTATCTTTTCCTCATCCAGCGTGAGGTACTCGCCGTTTTCATAAAGGATTTTTCCGTCCACCATGGTCATGCACACATCGCTTCCCTGAATGGCATAGGTAATCAGCGCAAGAGGGTCAAAGTTGGGTATCAGGTGAGGCTTGTCCAGATTGAAGGCAACGATATCCGCCTTTTTGCCGACTTCAAGCGAACCCGTGTCGTCACGGCCCTGCAGTCTGGCACCGTTCGCTGTCGCCATTTTCAGAATCTCGGCGGGCTTCATAATAACGGGATCGTGCGTGTAGCCGTTATGCATAATGGAGGCGAGGTGCATCTCCTCAAGCATGTTGAGGTTGTTGTTGCTCGCGGCTCCGTCGGTGCCAAGCGTAACGTTGATACCTATGTCGAGCATTTTCGGAATTGGGGCGAAACCGCTGCCCAGCTTCATGTTGCTAGTAGGATTGTGGATAACGCTGACGTTTTTTGACTTCAGAATTTCCAGATCCGTATCGGAAACAGCGACGCAGTGCGCCGCAGCGGTAGGAGAGTCAAATGTTCCGAGATCGAGGAACCATTTCGCCGGAGTTTTGTTGTACTTCTTGATACACTCGTCGTGCTCTCTGATGGTTTCGGAGAGGTGCAGGTGCATTCTGCCCCCCAGAGCCTTGCAGTCAGCGGAGTACGCTGCTACAATATCGGGGAAGCTGGTATATTCAGCATGGATGGCAAAGTCTATGCGTATGCGCCCGTCAGCGGCACCGTGATATTCGCGGAACAACTCGATAGACTGCTTTGCCCTGAAGTTGTCGGCATATTTCTCATCGGCATCGAAGCTCTGAACAGGGCGGCAGAGATTGGCACGGATACCCGCGGAGACGGCGTTTTCAACTGCGGTCTGAGTCTCAAAATACATGTCGGAATAGCTTGTGGTACCGCAGGCTATCATCTCAAGCAGAGCAAGCAGATTTCCCACGCGGATGTCCTCGGCGGTAAAACGGTCCTCCACCGGTATCATCTTTTCAAACAGCCACTCATGCAGCGGCAGATCGCTCCCTATGCCGCGGAGTAGCACCATCGGAGTGTGTCCGTGACAGTTGATAAGGCCCGGAGCGAGCAGCTTGCCGCCCATGTCCTTTTCAAGCTCGTAACAGGACGAGGGCTTATCTTCGCCGATATAGTCGATAACAGAGCCGTCTATACCGAGAAAACCGTTTTTTACCCAGCGGTAGAAACCGCCCCCGCCGGCCAGTATATCGCAGTTTTTTAACAGAAGCTTCATAGCCCTACCTCACATCCGCCGTATAATGCTTTTAACGTACTCACTGAACTTGCCGGAGATTATCTTTGCGGTCTCGTCCACTTCCTCGCTGGTGAGAGGCTGGTCGAGTATGCCGGCCGCCATATTTGTCATTACCGAGAGACCCAGAAGAGGCATACCGCAGTGCGCGGCGGTCAGTGCCTCGGTTACGGTGGACATTCCCACGGCGTCGGCGCCAAGGATTCGCGCTGCGCGTATCTCGGCGGGAGTTTCAAACTGAGGGCCGTTGAAAAAGAAATACACGCCTTCATGGACGGCGATGCCGGAGCCCTCGGCGCACTCAAGCGCAAGCCTCCGCAGCTCGGGGGTGTACATCAAAGTGGTATTGAAGAAACGGGGGCCGAATTCCGGAATATTCCTGCCGCGGAGAGGACTGTCACCGTTAAGCTTGATATGGTCGGAAATGATCATTACGTCTCCGGGACGATATGAAGTGTTGACGGCGCCGGCAGCATTGGTAAGGATGGTGGCTTTTACGCCGAGAAGCTTGAAAACCCTGATAGGAAGAACCAGCTGCTCATAGGAATAGCCCTCATAGGTGTGAAAACGGCCGGACATGCAGACAACCTTACGTCCGCAGACTGTGCCGAAAATCATTTTACCGGCATGCGACGGGGTAGTGGAAACAAGAAAGTTTGGTATATCCTTATAGTCAACGACTACCGGATCGACTATCTGCTCGGCGAAAGGACCCAGACAGGAGCCGAGTATGATAGCTATCTCCGGCGTATAATTTACTTTTGTTTTGAGAAAATCGGCAATCTTCTGAAAGTGTTCATAGGTGTATTCCATTATTTGACCTCCCGGTTGTTTTGTCTGCACCACGCGGACGCGGGCGAGGCACGCGATGTTTTTTCTTATTGTATCACGGAAGATAATGTATGTCAATTGGACAACAATAATCAACATTGAACAAATTGTAGCGTATATCAGCGGTAAAGATTTCGAGAAGATTGACAATACTACAAAAAAACTGGGAAAATACTGGACAAAACACAATGATATGTGTTATATTTGTCTTGTTAAGCTGTTTGAACCGGCATGTGCTGTATAAAACGATATCAAAACAACAATATTTGAACAATGTGGCCGGAACGCTTATATTAACGGTAAATATGTGGATAGATGAAACAATAGAAAAGGGGACAGAGCGTCTCTCGCTCAAGGAAATATGGAAGAATTGCGGTGGGTCGGGAAGGACCCTTTTAAATACGGATTTCTGCAGGATTTTTTAAATCTCGGCGCCTTAGTCTGCTATGAAGCGGAAGACGGCGTAGTACTTAAACGGCGGCGCATAGTCTATGCGGCGGGTACGGTTGCGGACTTATCGCTATTTTCGGATACCTTTGTGGCGCTGGTCTGCGAGCCCTTAGTTCGCGACCAATTGCTTAAGGCCGGAGTTTTCCGGGAATGTTTTGAATGCCGGCAGGCGGTCTACACAGGAGGCCCTATCC
>JASDTK010000234.1:0-2178 GCA_041891555.1 Oscillospiraceae bacterium | reverse complement strand
CTTTCCGGCGGCGAACAGCAGATGCTCGCTATGGGCAGAGCGCTCATGTCAAAGCCGGAGCTTCTGATGCTTGACGAGCCCTCCATGGGTCTTGCGCCGATTCTGGTTGAACAGATATTTGAGATCATAAAAGAGCTGAATGCAGCGGGCACAACGATACTTCTCGTTGAGCAGAACGCGCAGATGGCGCTCTCGATTGCCGACAGAGGCTATGTACTCGAAACCGGCAAAATCGTTACGAGTGCAAAGGCTGCGGACCTTCTCAATGACGACGCCGTTAAAAGAGCCTATCTCGGCGGCTGAATCTATAAGCCCGCCGTACCCTCATGTAATGGGTGCGGCGGGCTTTGTACTATTGACTTGAGCGCTTAAAATGATGTATACTTGGCAAAGCGGTCCAATACGTCTTGCACGCATTTGGCCGACATGAAATAACAAAACCCGTTTAACGGCATCCCCAAAGAAGGGCAGGCGGTAGCTTGAATGTTCTTTACCTGATAAATTACGCCGGCAAAGCCGGTACGGAAAAATATGTTGAAAACCTTGTTCGTTTGGGAAAGGGCAAAATCAGCCCCTATTTTGCCTATAGTATTGAAGGCGAGCTGTCGCAGAAAATGAAAGACGGCGGCGTGCCCTCCCTGCAGGTCGAAATGAGCTGGCGTGACCTGTTTAACGCTGCGAAAAAGCTCGCGGTCTTCTGTCGGGAAAACAGCATAGACGTGATTCACGCCCAATATCCGCGCGAAAATATCATAGCTCTTTTATCAAAGAAGTATTACGATAAGCCGCGTGTGGTTCTAACAAATCACCTTACGCTAAGGCTCTCCGGCGCTTCAGGCCTTGTCTGGCGTATGATTAACAGGCACTTTACACCGAAAAATCACCGTATTATCGCCGTATGCAACGAGGGACGGGACATTATGGTTGCTAACGGTGTCATGCCCGAACGTATCTCGGTCATTTTTAACGGCATCGAGCCGGGGGGCATCCCTGTCAAGTCGGATGCGATAAGACGGGAGCTTTCGCTTTCGGACGATTGCTTTATTATGACGATACTCGCGAGATTCGCTTCTGAAAAAGGACTTTCCTTCCTTCTGGACTCGCTTGCGGAGCTTAAAAGGAAAACGGACAGGCCGTTTGTATGTCTCATCTGCGGAGACGGAGAGCTTGTCAGTGAGATTAAGAATAGAATCTCGGAGCTTCACCTTGAAAACGAATGCCGTCTGCTCGGCTTCCGGAAGGATACGCGCGAAATACTGCTCGGCTCGGATATTTATCTCAACTCCTCCAGCTGCAATGAGGCGATGAGCTTTGCGATACTCGAAGGGATGAATGCGGGGCTTCCGCTTGTAGTAACCGACGTAGGAGGAAACCGCGATCTGGCCGAGACTGATATAAAATGCGGCTTTGTGAGTCAGCCCGGAGATATCGGCGCCTTTTCTTCCAATATAAAACAACTAATGGACGATCTCTCGCTCAGAGAAAAATATTCTGCTGCGGCAACTGAAAAGATTGCAAAATGCTTTGATTTAAATAAACTGGCGGATGATGTTTTCGCCGCATACAACTGAAGGCTGAAAGAAGGTAACAAAAATGATAGATAAAAACGGAAAGCTCTTTGGAAAAATTAACCTCATAGACTTTATTATAGTTCTTGTTATTATCGCCCTTGCCGTGTTCGTTGCTCTGAAGGTCGTTGACAAAGGCAACGAAAACACAAACCTTTCACAGGTACGTATAAGCTTTTTCGGCGATGAAACCCCCGACTACGTCGCTAAGGTTCTCGAAAAAGGTACAAGCGTTATGGATTCAACCGAAAAAGTCACTCTGGGAACCGTAGAGAGCTTCGAAGTCGGCGCGCCTATAGGCTATGATACGAACGCCAACGGCGAGGTTCAGCAGGTTGTAAGACAGGGCTACAATTCCGTATCGATAACGGCTATAGGCAAGGGAGCGCTTTCCGAGCACGGCGTCACGATTGACGGAGTGCTCTACGGCGTCGGGCATACGCTCACTATCTATGCCGGGAAAGCAAAGCTCTATCTGAAAATAAGCGGCATTGAGGCCGTTTCCTAAGCTAAGCCTCCCCAAACATTATCCTATGAAAGCGGGGTGGCTCTGTGCTCTCCTCAAGTATTTTGGGAAAAACCTATAACATCTGGCTGCAAAGCGGCACAT
>JASDTK010000233.1:0-2195 GCA_041891555.1 Oscillospiraceae bacterium | reverse complement strand
ATGCCGACTTCACAGTCGGCATCTTTTATTTGCGTACTATACTAAAAATTACAGCAGCATAAGGTCCACGAGCTGCTTTGCGGTAAGCTTATGCCAGCAACTGTCGATATCTACGGCGGACAGGGCGGAAAGAAGCGCATCTTCCGACATACGGGTTCCGCAAAGCGCCTTTGAAACCGCGTCTGCACCGTTTCCGAAAAAGTCCCCGAAGGAATCAAAAGCTGTCAGAACGCCGTTTTCAATCTCCATGTCCAGAACGATTTTTCCGACGCCCTCTATCCTTCTCTCCCTGCGCACGGTGCAGCGGGGCGACTTTCCGTAATTCCATTCCCAAGTAACATATTTTTCGTTTCGAAGCCTATTGACAGCCTCGATATCCTCATGACTCAGCTCGTATTTTTCGTAATCCTCACCCAGAATCGAGTCCTGTATCCTGAGGATGAACTCCTCGACCCGAAGCTTATTTTCCATGTGGTCCACGATATTTGTAACACGGCTCCGGACAGAGCTGACGCCCTTGGAAACTATTTTATCGGGTGAAACACAGAGAGCCTTTTCCACGGTATCAAGATCGGAACTGTACATAATCGTGCCGTGATGCATAATCCGGCCGTCTTTCATGTACTGTGAATTGCCGGAAAACTTTTTCCCGTCGATTATTATATCGTTGCGGCCGTTGAGCTCGGCATTGATACCCAAAGTGCGCAGAGCCTGCACCACGGGAATGCAGAAAGAGCTCAGGTCCAGCTCCCGCTGTTTTCCGGCATCCATGATAAAAGTGAAGTTCACGTTGCCAAGGTCGTGATATACGGCCCCGCCTCCGGAAAGCCTGCGCACCACATTTATGCCGCGCTCTTTTACAAAGGCCGCGTTTATCTCCCCTGAGGTGTTCTGATGCTTGCCCACAACAATGGTGTTGTCGTTCTGCCAGAGCATGAAATACGCCTTGGTTTTCGGCAGGCAATCGAACACATACTGCTCAAGCGCAAGATTGAAATACGGATCCGTGGAAAGAGACCTGATATAAACCATCAAATTGCTCCCAATTCCTTTGTGATTAACTCTGCCATGAGCCTGTGCCCTTCTTTATTTGGGTGTATACCGTCAAGAGAAAGCTCGTCCTTTGATTCTTTATAATAGAGCTCACTGAAGTCAACAGTCGGAACGCCGAAAAAATCGGCGAAATGTCTTAGCCACAGGCTGTATTCTTCAGATATTTCCGAGACCTTGTCAAAATCCGCCAATCCTGTCCAGCTGTCGGATATTTTTCCGTGCAGCATACGCGGAGGTATGCCCAGAAGGGGCTTAATTCCCATTGCCTGAGCCTGCTGTATGATTGCGGATACGCAGCTTCTGGCAACGCAGTCCGAGCCGCTGCAGATTATATCGTTGGTACCGCCCATTACAAACACTGCGTATGGCCTGTGCTCCGCCGCAAGCAGCGAAAAGCGGGCGAGCATACCGCAGCCTGTGTCTCCGCAGATACCGCAGTTTATGAGTTCCCAGCCCGGTTTTTCAGATGCGAGAGCCACCCAGCATTCGCTGCGTCTCACACCGTAGCCATAGGTAAGGCTGTCCCCCAGACAGAGCAGCTTTTTATTTTTTACAGTTAGCATGTCTCGGATCAATCCTCTGAATTGTCTTTACTGTGCTTTTTCGGCAGCAGCCTCTGATAATCGGCTCTTGTGCCGCCGGAGCCTTCGCAAAGCTCGCTTCTGCCGTCTGAAATTTGTTATCTTGTTTTCATTATATCATTGTATCGCTTCACGACGCAATGATATATTATCAGCCTATATCCGTTTGGGAACTGCATTGCAGCACAGGCCCTCCGCGTCATGGGCGGCTTCCATAAGAATTTCGCTCACGGTCGGATGAGGATGGATGGTGTCGGACAGCTCCTCGATAGTTCCCTCGCACTTCATGACAGCTGCAATTTCGGCTATCATGTCCGTAGCGCGCGGAGCAAATATCTGGGCGCCGAGAATTTCACCCGTCGACGCGTCTGAGACTATTTTGATAAGGCCCTGCGCTTCGCCCATGGTCATGGCCTTTCCGTTTCTGGCGACGTTGAAAACGCCTACCCGGACAGGTCCTTTTTCCTTTGCCTTTTCCTCGCTGATGCCCACGAACGCTATTTCCGGCTCGGTGTATATGCAGGCCGGAACGATGGAGTAATCCATGCGCTCATTTTTGCC
>JASDTK010000232.1:1102-2240 GCA_041891555.1 Oscillospiraceae bacterium | reverse complement strand
GGACAAAGTCGGCGTCAAGGGAAAGGGTGAAAGCGTCTGGCTGACATGGTTTTTCTCTCACACGGCGCATCGGTTCGCTCTTCTCCTGCACTCACGGGATCTGGACGCGGAGATATACGAAAAGGCCGCGACAGAGCTTGGCAGAAATGCAAACTCTACCTGGGGCGGTCAGTGGTTTCTTCGCGGCTGGTATGACGGCGGAGAACCCCTCGGAGACAAAGCCCAGCCCTGCTGCCAGATTGATTCGATTGCACAGAGCTTTGCGTCCCTCTGTCCAGACGCTGACAAAACCCGTGTGAACGAGGCGCTCACAAATGCCGTTGAAAAACTATTTGAGAAAGATACCAATATCATCCGTCTGTTCGCTCCGCCCTTTGAGAACGCGGAGCCAAGCCCCGGGTATATCGAGAGCTACGGCCCGGGCTTCCGCGAAAACAGCGGACAGTACACCCACGGCGCGGTCTGGCTGGCGATGGCTCTGCTGCTCGAGAACCGTCCCGACGAGGCCTTCAGGCTCATAGAAGCTCTGCTGCCCGAAAATCGCGACCTTGTGAATTACGAGGCGGAGCCCTATGTCCTTTCGGCTGATGTCTCGGGCAACCCCGACTGTCTCGGCAAAGCCGGCTGGAGCTGGTACACCGGTTCTGCGGGCTGGTTCTTCAGAACCGTTACGGAGAACCTGCTGGGCATAAAGCTTAAAAACGGCGAGCTTTCTTTTGAGCCGAAGCTCCCATCCTGCTGGTCCGATGTCCAAGTCACTCTGCGTGACAAAAACGGGAAAGAACGAAACTTTATTCTCTCAAGCACCGGAGCTGTTTTCTGTGAAGATTAGGCGTAAAGACGGTAACTTAAAAATTCACGAAAATGTCATTTTCAAAACAGGATAATTGTGGTATAGTAACTGCGAAGTAAAGTTGATTATAATTTTTGAACGGAGGACGGACTTTGAACCCATCGACCGAACTCATAATGCCCAATGTAGTGCTGACTTGCCTGCAAACGGACAAATTTAAAACAAACTGCCTGAGCGTGAATCTGCTGACTCCGCTAAACCGAGAAACTGCGGCAAAAAACGCTCTCATTCCGGCGGTGCTCTGCCGCGGAACAGCTACCCTGCCGGATATGGCGGCAATCTCCT
>JASDTK010000232.1:0-1092 GCA_041891555.1 Oscillospiraceae bacterium | reverse complement strand
ACGGACGACCATACCACACAAGCCATGTCCTGCTATGGCGGCAATCTCCTGCAAGCTTGACTCACTCTACGGCGCGCGTGTTAAGCCCCTCATCCGTAAAAAGGGCGAGATTCAGGTAATCGGCCTTTATGCCGATTTTGCCGACGACGCCTTTATTCCTGAAAAGGTCGACATACTTGAACAGATAACGGGAATTGTTAGCGAGATGCTTTTGATGCCAAAGACTCACGGCGGGCTTTTTTTGCGCGAATATGTTGAAAGCGAGAAGGAACAGCTGCTCGAACAGATACGCGGACGAATCAATGACAAACGCGGATATTCGATACAGCGTCTGTTTGAAAACATGTGCGCTATGGAGGAATACGCCACCGACAAGCTCGGAACCGAAGCCGAAGCCGAAAGTGTTACGGCCCATGAGCTGACCCGCCACTACCAAGCAATACTCGCATCCTCCCCCGTTGAAATCTTCTACTGCGGCAGTGCGGAACCCTCCCGTATCAAAACGGCAGTCAAGGCAGCTTTCGCCAGCCTTCCCCGCTCCGAAGAGGAGCCTGATATGGGAACGGACATCCGTATGAATTCCCTTGAGGAGGCACCCCGTTATTTTGAAGACGAGCTGCAGGTAACGCAGGGCAAGCTCGCGATCGGTTTTCGTCTCGGCGAATGCATGCAGGAACCGAATAACGCCGCCATCCGGGTTTTCAACGCTGTTTATGGCGGCAGCGCCACCTCGAAGCTTTTTATGAACGTGCGCGAGAAATTGTCTCTTTGCTATTTCGCAAGTTCCTTTGTTGATCTGCACAAGGGCGTACTCGCCGTTTCCTCAGGTATAGAATTTGATAAATACGACGACGCTCTTTCTGAAATACTCTCTCAGCTCGATGCAGTTAAGCGCGGCGATATTTCGGAACACGAGCTTACTGCCGCAAAAAGCTCCGTTGCCAGCGATTATCGCACGATTGAAGACAGTCCATTCGCCCTTGAAGACTTCTACCTCAATCAGACGCTTATCGGCCCCGACTGTTCTCCCGCCGAACTTGCGGCACTTGCCGAAGAAATTACGGTCGACGAGGTCGTAGCGATAGCAAAGGG
>JASDTK010000231.1:0-2242 GCA_041891555.1 Oscillospiraceae bacterium | reverse complement strand
AAGGGGTCAATGAGCTTGCCAAGCTCAGTCACCATGTTGAACTTTCTCGCGATAAGTCCGTCGAACATATCCGTAATTGACGAAACACCGACTATGACAGCGGGCGCGTAATAGTCCGAAACCGTTTTTGCATTTAGGTAAGTGTACATGAAAAACGGGATAAGCAGAATGCGAAAGTATCCGAGTATATTGGGAATTGAAAATATTTCTTTGCATCTGTCAGCTTTCATAAATCACCTTTTCAGAAAGTGTGGTTTGCTAATCGAGTGATTTCCAAGCGGTTTCGAGGGCAATTTTCATCATTTCCGTGAAGCTGTCCTGCCTCTCGATAGCAGTAAGGCCTTCTCCGCTGAAAACAAGGTCGGATATCGTGAGTATGCTAAGGGCCTCTTTTCCGGCCTTGGCGGCTGTCAGATAGAGTCCGGCTGTCTCCATTTCTACGGCAAGAATACCCATTTCAAGGTACTTCTTAGCAGAGTCGGGGTTCGCGTCATAGAACTGATCGGCAGTAAAAACAGGGCCGATGACCGCATGCGCTTTGATTTTTTCGGCGGCGTCGGCCGCGTATTTCAAAAGTTCGTAGCTTGCAAGAGGCGCGAGCGTACCGGGGAAGCAGTATTGGTTTGCATAGGCGCTGTTTGTGGAGGCACCCATTGCGATGACAACGTCACGCAGCCTGACGTGTTCTGCAATGCCTCCCGCGCTGCCGATTCTTATTATGCTGTCAACCTCGAAGTAGTTGTAAAGCTCAAAGGCGTAAAGCCCGATTGACGGGATTCCCATGCCGCTTCCCATTACGGAAATGCGCTTTCCCTTATAGGTTCCGGTATAGCCGAACATATTGCGGACCGTATTGAAGCACACGAAATCCTCCAGATAATGCTCCGCAACATATTTGGCGCGAAGGGGATCACCGGGCATAAGAACGGCCTTCGCTATGTCACCTTTCTGAGCTTCGTTGCAGGCGGAAGGTACTATCATTTTTTACCTCCTATTATTTAAACAGTGCGGCAAGACTTTCGGAATACGGAGGTCTGCAGATGCCTTTCTGGGTGACGATTCCGGCAATTAGCTCATGGTCCGTTACATCAAAAGCAGGATTGAAGCATTTGACCCCCGGCAGGGCCATAGGCTTTGCGTAAAACATAGTCTTTATTTCGTCGGGGTCGCGCTGTTCAATCTCGATATCGGCGCCTGTTTTGCAGTTCAGGTCAACGGTCGAAGTCGGGCCGAGAACATAGAGAGGTATTCCGTAGTGCTTTGCAAGCACAGCGACGCCGCAAGTGCCGATTTTATTCGCCGTGTCGCCGTTTGCCGCAACGCGGTCACAGCCGACAAAGCAGGCCTGTATCCATCCGTTTTTCATGACGGTGTTCGCCATGTTGTCGCAGATGAGGGTGACGTCAACGCCCGCCTTAAAAAGCTCATAGGAGGTGAGCCTTGCGCCTTGAAGAAGAGGCCTTGTCTCATCCGCAAACACATGGAAAGTCATGCCACGCTCCGTGCCAAGCAGGATAGGGCCAAGAGCAGTTCCATAGCGGGAAGTCGCCAAAGGCCCCGCGTTGCAGTGAGTAAGGATTCCGTCACCGTCCTTAACGAGGGTAAGACCGAATTCGGAAATCTTGCGGCACATCTCTATATCTTCGTTATGAATGGCTTTCGCTTCCTCAAACAGAAGCGAAAGGATTTTGTCAGTGGGAAGACTCGAATTTGCCTTAGCTAGCGCGACCATGCGCCTAAGCGCCCAGCTGAGATTAACCGCCGTCGGGCGCGAGGAATTGAGGTATTCTGCGGCCTTTTCAAGCTCGCGGCAGAACTCCGCGCCGCTATTAGCTGTGATTTTACGGGACAGCGCATAGAGGCTGTAGGCGGCGCAGATACCGATTGCGGGGGCGCCGCGAACCTTAAGCAGCTTAATTGCGCCATACATTTCTTCAGCCGTCGAGAGAAGTATTTCTTTTTCCTCGTTAGGCAGAAGCGTCTGGTCTACAATATATAATGAGTTCGTATTTTCGTCATATTTGATGTTGTCCAAGGGTATCACTTCCTATTTAAATGTATAGAAATCATATCACATCAAGTTTAATAAATCAACCTTCTTAAAGCTATTGACAATGCCAATGAAAAGCGGGAGACTTCATAAAATGAAGTCTCCCGCAGTAATGTTTGCGGAATTATAATCGATGATGCAATTCTCTTTTCTATATCACAGGGCCAGCGTCAATTCTCTTAAAACTACACT
>JASDTK010000230.1:866-2288 GCA_041891555.1 Oscillospiraceae bacterium | reverse complement strand
GCCCTATCCCGATTGAACGAAGGGACCTAACGGCAAGAAGGCTGGAGCTTTCGGACATGCCGTTTATACTAGAAAATTACCATCACCCCGGCGCCAATGAGGAGCACATTAGGGAGCGCTTGAACGATTACATGGTGGGCGCGTTTGTAGACGGCAAATGCGCGGGCTTTGCGGGTATCCACGAGGAGGGTGCCATAGGCTTACTTGAGGTGCTACCGGAGTACCGCAGGCGCGGCATCGCCGAATTCATCGAGTCGCACGTAATAAACTGGTGTATCCGCAACTCAAGGCTTCCTTACTGCCATGTTATGACAAATAATGCCGCATCGATAGCTCTGCAGGAAAAACTGAAATTAACATTTGATACTGAGCCGCTATACTGGCTTTCTTAAATAAAGGACGGCACGACAGAGGATGCCGGAAAGGAAGAAACATGACGATAGAAATGATGAAGCAGGAGGTATGCGACTACGCAAAGCAGTCGTACTCGGAGCAATTGTTTGCCGGTACCAGCGGGAATCTCAGCCTCTTTGATGGTGAGACCATGGTGATAACCCCTACCTCCGTCGCATATGAGAGCATTACGGCGAATGATATGGTGGTAATGAAGCTGGACGGCACGATACTGGAAGGAGAGTACCTCCCTTCTTCGGAATGGCGGATGCACGCCGCGGTATATGAGGCAAAGCCGGATGTCCGCGCCATAATCCACACACATTCCCCATATGCTACAGCTTTTGCAGTGAACCACATGAACATACCGACAATACTCATTGAAATGGTGCCGTTTTTGGGAGGTGATGTGCCTCTCGCGGAGTTTGCTGTTCCCGGAACGAAGGAAGTGGGTTTGGAGGCTGTGAAGGTTCTTACGGAGCGCACAGGCTGCCTTCTGGCGAACCACGGCGTTCTGACTGTGGGAGACACGCTGGCCAGGTCGCATATTCGCGCTGTATATGTGGAGGACGCTGCTAAGATTTGCTCGATCGCGATGGGCCACGGGGACATTGTTACAATATCCGAAGAACACATAACAGCCATGCGTGGAAAATGAAACAGGGAGGACAAAGATGAAAAGAGCCGATGAAGGCGTGGGTTTCCTGCTGCGCTACGAAAATGTTGCGTGGTATGAGTCCGGCAGTGTGCGTATTCTGGATCGCCGCATTTATCCTGTGCGCAAGGAATATGTGACCTGCCACAGCCACGTAGAGGTCGCCAAGGCGATAGCGGACATGGTGACTCAGAGCGGAGGACCTTATCTTGCCGCCGCGATGGGAATGGCGCTTGCCGCATTTGAGGCAAAAGATTTAAAAGAGCGGGAGCTTATCGCATATCTTGAAAAAGCCGCTTATACGCTTTCCCATGCCCGCCCTACCACAGCCGCTAAGATGGAGCGGGTAACAGCGCGCGCGATGGACGTTGCGC
>JASDTK010000230.1:0-856 GCA_041891555.1 Oscillospiraceae bacterium | reverse complement strand
ATCAAATTGAGGAAAACTACAGGACGTACGCCGTTATCGGCAGCCTTTTGGCAGACAAGATTCCCATGAACGGTACTATTATGACCCAATGCTTCGCGGAAACGGTTATAGGCACCATGCTGCGGGAATGCAGAGAGCGCGGTAATGCCGTGAAGGTCATATGCGCGGAAACACGCCCATACTTTCAGGGCGCGCGCCTGACAGCCTCAGTTGCCTGCGATATGGGCTTTGACGTGACGGTAATTTCCGACAACATGCCCGCATATACGATGAATCAGAAAAAGGTTGACCTTTTTACTTCCGCCGCGGATGTCATCACCATGGATGGTCACATCGTCAACAAGGTCGGAACCTTCCAGATTGCGCTGGCCGCAAGCTACTGGGGAATTCCGTATTTTGTGACAGGTACGCCGAATCCGAGCCATCCGGATATGAGTTCTGTAGTCATAGAGGAGCGCGACCCGAACCTTGTTATGGACGCAATGGGGACAAGAACCACCATGGAGGGCGTAAAAGGTTACTACCCCGCGTTTGACGTCACACCTCCCAAGCTGTGTGACGGAGTCGTTACAGAAAAGGGTATTTTCCCGCCGATGGACCTGAAGCGCTATTTCGAGATATGATAAATACGGGCGCAGGTTTACCGCGGCTCTAGCATTGCGGTATGAGTACGAAAATATGAAAAATTGAGGGGCGGGCGCCCCTCAATTTTTTTATTCGCTTCTCGCGTGCCTGTTGGATTGCCTACCGGTCGTGCATTGACTTTAACTTGATTTAACAAAAACCATATAGAAAGCTGATAGATAGCTTTTTACAAAAATTTTATAATTAGTGTGTAAGTAAATTCGTCTGTGAC
>JASDTK010000229.1:808-2299 GCA_041891555.1 Oscillospiraceae bacterium | reverse complement strand
GTCCAAGCGGAAAGAAATTCAGGAAAAGCTCATCAAGTTTGCCACCCGCATCCCGATTTTCATGTATCTGACAGACTACCGGGAGCAAAACCTGAAGGATGTAATTACTCAGTTCGAGCCGAGCCTCTTCAAGAAGGTCACAGGCTTGGATGTTAAGGACTTCAACCTTCTGTGTGAGCTGAACCTCTTCAACGCGCCGCTGATGGACGATGCGATCCTGCGTTTCCGCCGCTATGAAAACGCCAGCCTCGTTTATACCGGCCTGCCAAGTAAGCATGAGGGAGAAAACGTTGGCCTGTTCGATACGATCCTCAGCGCAGAGGACTATTACAAGACCCTCTATACTTCCCAGCAGGAGTCTTTGTCCGGAATCGGGTACGACAACAGCGAGATGCCTGATTTCAGCGCGGCCGTTTCTGATGACGATGAAGACGATGATGAAGACGAGCCAGAAGAGCCCGTTGTGATCAAACGGCGCAAAACTGAGGACCCGCTTTCAATTCATAAGACCACAACTGCGCCGCTGCCGAATGCCGCCCCGGTCAAACCTGCGGCAGCACCGCCTGAAAAGCCCACAGCGCCGGATATAGACACATTGAGCATAAAGGTTGGAACGAAGCTGTTCCATAAAGCTTTTGGGCATGGCGTCGTAACGCAGGTAGACGACGCAAGCAACAAGTTCCCGAGCGTCTATGTTGATTTTGCGGGAGAGATACATAAGTTCCAGTTCCCCGGAGCAATAGTGCAGGGGTTCTTGAAAATTGAGTAAAGAATCAGGAAGTGAAATCATGGGTCAGAATAATGGCTATATCTACATACTTACAAATCCGTCTTTCCCGCAGTATGTGAAGATCGGATACGCGGACGACGTGGAAAAGCGGCTGGCACAGCTCAACCGCAGCGAGTGCGTGCCGTTTGCGTTTCAGGTGTACGCGACATATGAAGTCAATTCCAGGCTGTCCGATGTCCAGATCCATAAGCTCATCGACAAGATCAACCCCAACCTGAGAGCTATCGAATTTAACGAGGGCAAGAAGCGGGTGCGGGAATTCTATGCCATGAGCAGGGAGGACGCCTACGCAATTTTCGAGGCTATGGCGGAAATCCACGGCTGCAAGGACAAGCTGAAGAGGAACAGGCAGACAAAAGATGAGCAGGCCGACGAAGCAGCCGCGGAGGAAATCCAGGCGGAAAGCAGCGAGCGGGCCGGAAATTTCTCGTTTTCAAAATGCCAGATTCCAGTAGGTGCGGTGATAGAGTACGGGCTTGATCCGTCCATAACCTGCACGGTGGTGGACGACCGCCGGGTGGAATATCAGGGTGCGACCATGTACCTGACCGGTCTTGCCCAGCTCCTGAGCGGCAAGCACTGCGCCCTCGCCGGGCCGAAGTATTTCAAGTATAACGGCGAGTGGCTCAACGACATCCGCCTGCGGCTGGGAGTGTAAGGAGAAATTCCTGTAATTGTAATAATACGCAGCCCGACAAACT
>JASDTK010000229.1:319-798 GCA_041891555.1 Oscillospiraceae bacterium | reverse complement strand
TTTTATGGCTCTATAAAGCAACTAAAAGGAGAAGACTGTGAACAGGCAAAGACGAACCTTTGAGCGGCAGAAAATTGTCTCAAAACCCAATCCGGAATTTGTGGTATCCGAACCGTGCGGCTTGTTGGATTTTCTGCTGCTCAAGTTACCTGATAAATCCAGGAATCATGTAAAGTCTTTGCTGACTCACGGAGCAGTTTTAGTGAACGGCGCTGTGGTTACTCAGTATGATACTGTGCTGCAACCAGGGCAAAAGATTGAGATCGATCGGTCGGCGCCCGAAGGGAAAAAGCAGAAATGTGCGTTGGATATCCTGTACGAAGACAGCGACATGATCGTGATCAACAAACCGGCGGGGCTTTTGACAATTGCTTCTGATCAGGAAAGGGAACTTACCGCATATCACATGCTGACAGATTATGTGCGGACGAAAGATCCAAGGAATCGCATTTTTGTGGTGCATCGACTCGACCGCGACA
>JASDTK010000229.1:0-263 GCA_041891555.1 Oscillospiraceae bacterium | reverse complement strand
CTTCCGGCGTATTGATATTTGTAAAAAACGAGACGATGAAACTGGCTCTGCAGGATAATTGGGCGGATTTAGTGTCTGAACGACGCTATGCGGCAGTTGTCGAAGGACAGCTGAAAGAAAAATGCGGCAGAATCCGCTCCTGGCTGAAAGAGACAAAAACATTTCTTGTGTATTCAAGCCCGCGCGCCGGTGACGGCCTGGAGGCCATAACCGACTATCATGTCATTAATGAAACTGCAGGGTATTCTTTGCTGGATATTGAT
>JASDTK010000228.1:0-2307 GCA_041891555.1 Oscillospiraceae bacterium | reverse complement strand
CAATATAATACTGCTGTATTTAGTGCCCTTAATGGTTTTCATTATCGGGAAAATAAGGAAAAAAATTTGAAGCTGCTGCTTTTGGCAAAATGATTAGAAGGATACGAAAAGAGCCCCGCGAATTATTAATTCGCAGGACTCTTTTGAATTTAATTGTTGCGATGTCAGAATTCCTCGTAGATGTTGGGGTCCTGATTATTTGTTCTGCCGTCTTCACGCGTCAGGGCACAGATAGAAGCCATTTCATCTTTTGTAAGGGAAAAATCAAAGACTTCGAAATTTTCACGCAGGCGAGACGGCAAGGAAGATTTGGGAATCGGAATTGTGCCTAGCTGTATATGCCAGCGAAGTATTACCTGAGAAATGGTTTTGCCGTGAGCGTCCGCAATGCGCGCAATTACCGGTTCCTGCAGGACGCTGTTCGCACGCCCGAGCGGGCTCCACGATTCGATTACAATGCCGTGCTGCGAGTTCCAGCTACGCAGCTCCTGCTGATTATAATACGGCTGCAGCTCAATTTGGTTGACACTCGGTAAAACCCCTGTTTCTTCTTTAAGCCGCTCTATATGGTGCGGCAAGAAGTTGGATACGCCGATTGAACGTATGAGTCCGCGCTTTTTGGCTTCTATCAAAGCCTGCCAGGCTTCCACATAGAGATTCGTAATCGGATTAGGCCAGTGTATCAGGTACAAATCATAGTAATCAAGTCCCGCTCTGAAAAGTGACTCCTCGATTGTATAGAGTGCCTCTTTGTACCTGTGATGCCGTCCGGGCAGCTTGGATGTGATGAGAAGTTCGCTTCTCGGAACAGAGCACTCACGCACAGCGGCGCCGACGGCGCCCTCGTTTTCGTAGTTGAAAGCGGAATCAATCAGACGGTAACCGATGCTGACGGCAGTTTTGATGGTTTCAGCACCTTCACGGCCATTCAGCCTGTAGGTTCCGAGCCCGATGGCGGGAAGCTTGAGACCGTCGTTAAGAACATATTCGGGAATGGCATAGCTCATAATATGCGCCTCCTGTGGTTATCGGGTTTCACGCAAAGGCTATAAGTTGAGCCTTCGCATAATTTTATTAATAGTATAGTTCAATATGCATTGATATTCAAGATGTTCATATGAAGGAGATCGCTAAAGATATCTTGATATTCCTTACGTTTTGATTTAGACTCTAATCAGCAAAGAATATTGTGGAAGAAAAATACGATGCTGGAGAGAAGACCTAAACCTTATGGTAAAGCCTGACGAAGACTATTCGGGATATAAGCAGGAATTTATGATAAAAGCGGCTGCAATGGCTCTCAATATAGCTAAACTCATAGGGGTTATGGCCCTTTGCACGGTCATTTCTATGTTGTTTCGCTATCTGGGTGCCCATGAAACCAACATTGTCTTAGTTTACCTACTTGGAATACTATTATACTCGTATATGACGGGCAGCTATCAGTATAGCCTTATAGCATCGCTTTTCGGGGTTCTTTGCTATAATTTCTTTTTCACCGTACCTTACTATACACTTGAAGCGTACAGACCCGATTACCCGATCACCTTCATAATCATGTTTTTGGTCGGAGCCTTTACAAGTATGCTGACTATTCGCATAAAGAAGGAAACCCTTTTGGCTGAAGAGAGAGAAGCTCGAATTAAGGCCCTTTATCAAATCGGACGGCGTCTTCTGGGCGTTAAAAGCAGCGCAAATCTTGCCGAGGTTTCGGCGGAGGAACTGGGAACTCAGTTTTCTGCCAATGTCCTGGTTCAATTTTATGATGCTGAGGGGAAAAGCCGCGATAGATTTGTCAGAGGTGAAGACGTGTTTCTGGATGACAAAGAGAGAACTATTATGTATGAGGTATATCAGTCCGGTAATCCATGCGGAACAGGAACAAAGTTATTTTCAGACGCAAAGGCATACTATCTGCCGATTATTAATCAAAACGGAATAGTCGGTATTATAGGCGTAGCTCCGTCTGAATCTCAGGTTCTATCGGGCGTCCAAATTGAATTTCTAGATACGATATCGACTCAAATTGCGGTGGTACTCGAGCGGGAGATGCTTTATCAGAAACAGGAAGAGACGCAGATCCAAATACAGCGTGAGCGCCTCCGAGCAGATATGCTGAGAACTATTTCACACGACCTCCGGACTCCTCTGACGGGTATCATGGGCTCCGCTAGCACTGTAATTGATAATTTCGAATCGATTGGAGACGACATAAAAAAGAACTTCTTGGAAAATATATACGACGATGCAAGCTGGCTTAACGAGCTTGTTGAAAATGTTTTGAACATGACGCGCTTTGACGAGGGC
>JASDTK010000227.1:5395-14650 GCA_041891555.1 Oscillospiraceae bacterium | reverse complement strand
CACGAAGTTGTACCCGACATGCCAAAAAGGCTTTGGAGCAAGTTCATGCTTAACGTCGGCGTAAACCAGACCTCAGCGGTTTTTGGGTGCGATTACAGCGGTCTTCAGAACGATGGGTCTGCTAGAAGCACGATGCTCTCAGCTATGGAAGAAGCGAGGGCACTGTCCGAAAAGGAAAACGTAAACCTCTCGCAAGCGGATATCGATTACTGGCTGCATATACTCGGCGGACTGAATCCGCAGGGCAAGCCCTCCATGCTTCAGGATATCGAGGCAAAAAGGCACAGCGAGGTGGAGCTATTTTCCGGAACTGTGCTTGAGCTCGGCAAAAAGCACGGGCTTAGCTTCCCCGTTAATCGAATGCTCTACGATAAAATTAAGGCTATTGAAGCCACATTTTGATATAAGAATGCCGTCTGTGAACAGACGGCATTCTATTTTTGTGATTTAGTTACGGTCACTTTATAACGGAGCTGTTATAATGAACCCAATAACAAAATACAGTGTTGAGAGCGCTTTTTTGCGCAAGGCACTATTCTGAACGGTAATAATTTTCACATTAACGGAGGTATAGCATAATGACCAGCGGTTTTTTCGGTTCGTTTGGCGGTGACAAAAAAATTACAGTACCTGAGGGAGCCTCCCTTACGGTCAATAAGGCCCGCTGTCCGCAGAACCACCCCTGTCCCTCAGTCAAGGTTTGTCCCGTGGGCGCGCTGTCGCAAAAAGGCTTCGGAGCGCCGGTAGTCGACAAAAGCAAATGTATAAAGTGCGGAAAATGCACTAAGTCCTGTCCAATGAAAGCACTCGTATTTGAATAAGTTTGATTGCCGAAATAAACTCAGGCTCATATTTAGCGCCGCCCGATATGGGCGGCGCTTTTTAGACTTTATACCTCCGCCATTTCCGCGGCGGGTTTTTTCCTGTAAAACAGAAGCAGCAAAATTGCAATCGCGGCGGCAATCGCGGCGGTCATATATATCGACCTGTAGCCTTCCTCGTTTACAGTAGACTGATAAACGCTTTGTATAGTGTCCGACTTTGCCTCAAGCTCCTTGAGATAGTCCTCCTTTGCGGTTTCAAAGGCTCCGGGTATCGCCTCGTCGAGCGTCTGCATCTGCGTAAGCAGGGTTTCCATTTCCGCCTTTGCGGCGGTGACAGAATCCAGTGCGACCTTCATCTGGCTTCTGCTCTGCTCGCTTGTCGCGATTTTTGCTTCCAGCGTTGATATCGCTCCCCGCAAAGCCGCGATTTTGGAATCCAGCTCGTCAACGGACTTGATTTCCGAGAGCTGCTTCAGAACGCTCTCCGGCATCTGACTCTTGACAGCAGACGGCAGCATATCGGCGATACTTTGCGGCGTTCCTGTCGTGCCTGTAGGCATCCCGGTCGCACCCGTAGGCATTCCCGTCGCGTCCGTAGGCATCCCGGTCGTGCCGCTTGCACCTGTAGGCATTCCGGTTGTACCAGTCGTGGGCATACCCGTCGCGCCTGTGGGCATTCCTGTGGGCGCGCCTCCGGACGACATCTTGGAAAGCATTGCGGAGAGCTGGTTAAGCTGATTAAGCGCCGACTTCTGCGCGGCTACGCCGGACTGCATACCATTAATTCCTTGACCTATTCCGTCATAGCCGGCCTGCATTTCGGAGAGACTTGCGTCCATTTGCTCGATACCGGAGCTTATACCCGATATTCCCGCTTCCAGTCCGCCTTGAATCTTCTCCGTCATCTCAGGCGACATTTCGTCAAACATCCGTTCGGACATTTCCTTTGTAATCCCGACAATAGTTGTGACGTCCGATGTTTTCAGCTTTTCAATTATATCAGCAGGCATTTCATAATCACTGTTTCCCGAAAAATCCAGTTTTATCGTCTGAATTGAACTCAGGTCCGGCATTTCCATATTGCCGAGCTTATCGGCCATATTGGGGTCAGCTTTCAGTTCTGCGACCTTGTCGGATATCTCCTGCACATAGGGCAGGGGCGGTATGTTAATTTCATTAGGCATAACAGCCATAAGGTTTGCCTGAATGGACGTTCCCGCGTAGGCAAGGAATCCGACCATAATTGCCGGAGCAATAGAAGTGCCGATTGAGCGGATGAGCGAAAGCGTTGCAAGCCCTGAGTTCGCCTCGCTGTCCGAAACATTCTCAAGCATCATATAGTTGACCGGCGCTCCGATTGTGAAGCCCAGACCGAAGCCGAGCAGTGCAAGGCTTATTATAACCGTCGCAAGGCCGGGGTGAGCCACTGCGACAAGCATGAGGAACACCGCGCCGATTATAGTTATCGAAAAGCCCAGTATCAAAACCAGCTTCGCACCGATCTTATCTATCAGTCTGCCGGAAAGCATCGCCGACACGCCGGACAAAAGTCCCAGAATAACTGTGAAATACCCTCCGCTGCCGGACGCGACCTTGAGCGAATTTTCGCAGAACTGCGGGATGAAAACGATACCCATCATGACGAAACCCGAGACAAAGGCGACGGCTAAAGTTGTGACGATTCTGCCGCTCGTGAAATACTTAAGGTTAATTATGGGGTCCTCCGCGCGTTTTTCAACCAGAATAAACACCGGCACAAGCACGGCGAAGGTGATGAGGAACGGATATGCGTTCACACTGCCTATCGTTGCCGCGAAATCGAAGAAATCTATCTGCTTCAAACCGTAGAGCAGGGAGAGCACCAGCGCAACGATGATGAGCGTTCCGAACCCGTCAATTCTCTTGACGTTTTTCTCCTTGTGGTTCGGCAGGGCAAAAGCGCCCGCGAGTATGATAAATATAGAAATCGGAATGTTTACGAAGAAGATGTACTGCCAGTTTTGAGTTCCGAAAGCATCAAGTATCGCACTGCCCGCGAGGGAGCCGAAAATGTTTGCAATACCGTAAACACCGCCGACAAGCCCCAGTGCCATGCCGCGCTTTTCCGGCGGGAAGGAGGTTCCGAATTCTGCTGTAGCGACAGGCATAATTCCACCGCCGCCGATGGCCTGAACAGCCCTCGACGCGATAAGCAGACCGAAGCTGCCCGCGTAATGCGAAAGTCCGCACATGAGCGAGCCGAGTCCGAACAGGCTGATACTTATAATGTAGATAATTTTTCTGCCATATCTGTCAGCGAGCTTCCCCATAACGGGTATACTCGCGGCGTATGCCAGAGTATAGATAGTTATCATCCAGATGCCGGTCTTTTCGTCCACCATCAGATTGTTCTGGATTATCGCCCTTGCCGGAGTCACGATTCCTGTGTCAATCGCGCCCATGAATATGCCAGCTAAATAGATGATCGAAATGAGCGCAAGGCTCGGTTTTTTTGCCGTTTTGTCCTTCATCAAATAACCCCTTTAAATGATTTTTGTTACGTTTGCTGCGATTTTTTCAGCAGTTCTTTCAAATGCAGTTATCTCGTCCTCTGTCATTCCTTCATACATGGATTTTTTCCATTCCACCAGAAGTCCGCTCAGCGTCTCCTTGAGCCCCAGCGCTTTTTCTGTCAGCGATAGGACCTTCTCGCGCTGATTTTCGTCATTCACTTTTCTAACGATAAAGCCTTTGCTTTCCAGCTTAGCAAGGCTGCGGGCGACAGACCCTTTATCCAGCATGAAAAACCGTGATACCTGATCCTGATTTGCCTCGCTGTTCCCCATCAGGAACATCAGAATATACTCCTCCGCTGCGCCTATCCCGTATTCCACGAGTCTGCGCGAGGAATAAATATGGCCTCCTCTCACGATTATCGAAAGATCGCTCATCAGCATCATTACAGTCCTCCTATGTTGCAATTGCAACTGTTGTCTTTGCAACCGTCATTGTACTACGGCTTCTGCCCGATGTCAATCGTAAATCAAGCTGTTTTTCCGAAACCCGGCTTGCCTTTTCCTGATAATATGTTATGATGTTAAAAATTGAGAAAATGTCAAGAGGTAATACATACTATGGATCCCAAACGCAAGGCAATTCTGCAAATGCTCCTGTGCGCGACGATGTGGAGCACTGGCGGAATTTTCATTAAGCTCGTTCCGTGGAACTCCTTTGTGATAGCGGGCTGGCGCAGTCTCATTTCCGCGGGCACCGTATATCTGTTCCTGCGAATCTTTAAAATCAAATACAAATTCGGACGCCGTTCGGTTCTGATGGGTCTGTTTATGTTTCTTACCTTCAACTGCTTCGTTTTGGCAAACAAGCTTACAACGGCCGCCAACGCTATTGTTTTGCAATTCACAGCTCCCCTGTTTCTGATGGTCTTTTCCGCCGTACTTTTCCATGACAAATTTCGCAAAGCGGACATAATCGCAGTCATAGCGACAATGGGCGGCATCGCTCTCTTCTTTTTCGACAAGCTTGCTGGAGGCTATGTTCTCGGCAACTCCGTCGCGATCCTTGCGGGAGCGGTTATGGCGCTTATGTATCTTATCATCGGGAAGGCCGATGAGGAAACACGTATGGGCGGCATGCTTCTGGGGCACCTGTTCACTGCGGCAGTCGGCATACCGGTAACATTTTTTGTTTCAACGCCCGTTAGTACCGTACCAGTTTTAAGCATACTCGGACTGGGTATCATTCAGCTCGGAATTCCTTATATTCTGCTTGTCCTATCGAGCAAAAACTGTCCTCCCTTGGCCTGTTCGCTGCTGGGCGCGGTCGAGCCGCTCTTAAACCCCGTCTGGGTGTTTCTATTCACCGGGGAAGCTCCGGGAGCGCTCGCGCTTGTCGGAGGCGCGATAGTCATAACTGTGGTGACGCTCTGGTGCATCTGGCAAAACAAGCACAGTCCTTCAAACGCAGATGCGGAGGTCTGCTCCTAAATCGATAGACGGCAAAAACACCGCCCTTTCGGGCGGTGTTTTTGCCAGCTTGGACTATTTTTCGCTATTTTCCCCTAATTATAGACAATTAATATTGCCAAATAACGAGCTGAAATGTATAATGTGTTAGTAATTTATTCCATTTATATTTATATATCGGCGGCTTAGTCACAAATTATTCTCTGGATTTTATCAGTTAAATTACGAGGAGATTTTACTATGTCTAAACAGCTTCTTCTTCAAAAAATCACATCAGAGCTGGAGAGCCTCGGCATACCTTATCAGAGCGGCGGAGACACCGACATATCTGTATTCAAAGAGTTTTTAGACGCGGGCTGGAGCACCGGAAACAAAAAAACCACCTATGAGGCAGCTATCTTTGCTGATGAGAGTTCAAAGACACTCTTCATGTGGGAACTGACAAAGGAAAAAGGCTCCGGCATATCCGCAGGTGCTTTCGCAGAAAGCACGGTCCAGTCAGGCAAAACGCTTTACCGCAAGGTTAAAAGCGTTCAATACGGGCCTGAGGGAAAGGTCTATGAATATACCCTTGATATCGGCTCAATATCAAAGGCCGCAAAGGCCGCGGTGAAGGAGCAGGGTTGGCGATTCAAAACCGTTATCCATAAAAGCAAGGCATGTTATCCTGCCGGATATGCGGGCTATGTTCAGGCACCGCAGGCAAAATCGGCACCCGCGGTCGGGGGCTATTGCTCAAACTGCGGCTCCGCAATCAGCGTCGGCTCGGGCTTCTGCCCCAACTGCGGACTTCCTGTTTCGGGACAAAGCGCTCTAGTCGCGCAGCCCGTCATACAACAGTATCCGGCTCAGACTGAAACAGAAGAAAAGCGGAATAAAACCGGCAAAACCGTGGCAATCCTGCTTTCCGTATCAAGCGTTTTTATCCTAGTCTTTTTTGGTATCATGAAGACGCCGTGGCTATCGTGGCTGCTTTCGATAGCTGTATTGGGCGGCTTTTTCCTGCTTGCGCGAAAAATTGCGGCAAATAAAACAGCGCTTGCCGTTGTACTATGGCTGGTCGCCTCCGTCATAATACTCATAATCTTCTTTACCTCAATTCCGGACAGCGGCTCATCTTCCGATTCGGGCAGCGCCGTTGTGACCCCCGCCGCTCAAGTATCAGAGACGAATGTACCGAGCGCCGCTCCAAGCGCGCAGGTAGCCCTGAAAATGGAGGATGTCTTAGCGCATGCTCTTTCAGAAACCAAGCAAGTCTGGAAATCTGACGCGAAAATATCAAAAGTCTTTACCATCTTTTCTTCCTCGGACTTCGGCGAGCTGAAAGCCTTCAATACGGCAACAGACTGGAATGTTTCGTTCTTTTCTCCGTCCTCCGGTACCGAAATATATGCCATTCTCCGGTTTGAGATTCCGGATTCTGAGGGCTATCCAGAGATCTATTACTCTTGTACAACAGAAAGCGCAAACTCGGTCTCATCGACCGGTATAAGTCCGGAAGAACTTCTTGCAAATCCAAGCGCAAAAATCGACGAGACACTTGTCGACAATGCGTATTTTGAGGAATACGCAAAAATGCCGGACAATATGCTTTCGGGCTCTCCTATGACCCCCGAAGAAGTCGCGGCAGCGGCATATAGCAAGCTCAGCACTCTGCAAAACGCGGACGGTTACGGCTTATCAATTTACTATGCAGATACTATGATTGTAAGCGGAGACGAGGTCGATTCTGCCGTCTGGGATTTTTCATGGCAGAACAGCGGCAAATCAGCTCATATAGTTATCTGCCCATCCAACGGCAAAACATACGAGTATTAAACGTTCCTTGTTATAATCCGATAAAAAAGTAACCGGATATTAATATAGCCGAGAGGGTTTGCGGTCCATTCATAACGGACCGCGAACCCTCTCTGTCTATATTTTTTCTAGGCGGGAGTCAAATTAAAATTTATATTGCTTTATGCCTCAGACGGTCTCCGTAAGCTCCTTGAGTTTTTCCACATAGGCAAGTCTAAGCGCGACAAGTTTTTCCGTCATATCGGCACAGCTCTGTGTGCCTTTGGCGCGGGTAACATCCCTGTATTCTTTATACAGCGCGTAACGCGTGTCATAGAATTCGTCCTTGAGCCTTTTCGCTGTTTCAGCTGTTTTTTCATTTGTCATCGCCGCGTATTGAAGCTTATATTCATTCACGCTGAGAGAATTCGTCCCGTCTGAAAAATCGTGGTCATCGTACTGTCTGATGTTGATTTTCCATCCGCATTGAGAGCAGTTTTCGAGATCCTCAAAATCCTCAAACTCCAGTTTACCGCAAACCGGGCAGCTTATGCCGGCTTTTCCCATATTCAAATCCACCTTTTCCTAGTCTGTTTGTAGTTTCATTACACCAATTAATCTGATACCGGCGAGTCAAATAAGCCGCAAAACATTGATGCCGAGCCGCTCAGTTGTCCCGCTACACAGTTTTTATATACCTCAGCTCATTTACCGCCGCGCCGCCTATGTTGTCCGCGTTGATATCCCCACTGCAAATAAAACCGTTTCTTTCATAGAATGCGCGCGCCGCCTGATTGCCCTCGAGCACCCAGAGATAGATTTCGCTGTAGCCTTCGTCGGTCAGCGCGGCTATGGCGGCAGAAAACAGCTTTGAACCTATGCCCTTGCGATAATGTGACGGGAGCAGATACAAAGATATTATCTCTCCCCAGCCCTTCATCTTCTCCTCCCTTGCCTCGCAGTATGTGGACGCGCCTACAGGCTTTCCGTCCTCAAGCGCCAACAGCAAGCGATTTGATTCCGTTCTGAGAAGCGGAGACCATCTGGTTTCCGATATGGAGTCCAGATAATCGTCCGGTATCAGGCCTCTGTACGCCGTCTTCCAGCTCAAAGCATAGATACGGCTTATTTCGTCAATGTCGTCGCCCTCGCCGCAGTGTCTTATTTCAAGCATTCTGTTCGCTTTTCCTCCGTTTTCAACTGCGCTGATTTTATCATAATTTCATGAAAAAGTCATTCAAAAAATACACAGAAATTTTCATGCATCCCGCCGTGAATATACTCTGCTGTGCGACAGATAATAACAATGCTTGTTAGCAGGAGGTAATAATATGAGCAACAGCGAAATTCGTGAAAAATTAAAGAACCTGAAGATGGAGGCCGCCGCCGAAATAGGCATGACTCAGTACGTCAAGGAAAATAACGACCATTACAGAGGTGATCTGCCCTCTAAGCTCAACGGTGCGCAGGGCGGTCCCGTAGGCGGTCAGATGGTGAAAAAGATGATAGCCGCCGAGCAAGCCAAGCTTGAAGGCTAATATCTTTTCAAACTTTAAGGAGAACAGCTAAAGATGGAGCACAGAGGAACCATACCCGAACATTCCGGTCCAAACCGGAGATATGCCCCAAAAAAGCGCTCGATATCTGAGACGAACAGCAGGCGTATGAGCGAGGAAGAATTGATGCACAGCGCAGAGCCCGAAAGGGATTTTGTCGAGCTTGAAGGCGGGTTCACCATGTATCCCTCCGAAATACTGGAGTTTTCGGACGGGACGGACAACCCTGTTTAACAAAAGCCGCCGCACGGTCTTTTGACGGTACGGCGACTTTTTGTTTTTCATTATGTCAGGTTTGCTTGACACGACGGGATGTTTTTGTTATACTGCGTGTAAGGTATACATTACACTGTCGTGGGGTGATTACTTGCAAAACAAGGTAAGAATGCTTCGGGAGAAGCTTGGGCTGACTCAAAAAGAACTGGGCGAACGTCTGGGGGTTTCCCGTCAGGCAATTAACGCGATAGAAACAGGCAAGTTCGACCCGTCCATATGGCTTGCGTATGATTTGGCCCGACTTTTCGGGGTAAGCATTGAAGCTCTATTTATTTTCAAGGAGGATGACAGAAAATGAAGAAGCTGCTCAGCCGGCCTTTGGTAAACGCGATATGCCTTAGTCTCTTCACCGCGTTCTACGGACTGATTTTTATGTTGAGTTCCGGTCACAAAGAGTTTGAAAACCTGCTCTACTACAACCGCATAGATAACAATACGCCCTCTTTCTGGAAGGATTTCAGCCGTTTTCTTGCTTCCGGTTACGAAGCATATATTGCGTATACGCTTATTGCAGTCACCGTGCTGGTAGTTATCCTGCTGCTTCTTCGCCGCCATCCTTACGACGAGTACCACACCTCGCTTCTTTTCGGATGTCTTTCCGTAGCCGCCGTACTGACACTCTTTGCGATTGCGGTTTTTTACCTGATGATTCTCAGCGACCCCAACGGTATTGTTGAAAAGTTCACGCTCTTTATATCAATTCACTGGACAGTGGTGGTGCTGTCCGACCTATGTTTCGTACTCCTGTGCAGGTGGAGATAACACTGTGAAAATTCTGCTGATTCAGCCAAAAATGATAAAACGCCCGATGGATACAGAGCTTAAAACCCGTATGTCGCCTTCACTCGCGCTTCTGACCCT
>JASDTK010000227.1:0-5385 GCA_041891555.1 Oscillospiraceae bacterium | reverse complement strand
GCCTCACACCGGAAGAGCATGAAACCGTGATGCTTAACGAGAATGCGGAGAAAATCGACTTTTCCTGTCCCGCGGACTTTGTGGGCATTACCGTTACGCTCGATGTGCTTCCGCGAGCCCGATATATCGCCGAGCAGTTTCGAAAACGCGGCATTCCTGTGGTTGCCGGAGGTATACATGTTACCTGCTCTCCCGAGGACTGCCTGCCTTATTTTGACGCGATCTGCATAGGCGCTGCGGAACGGGTGTGGGCGCGGATTATAGCGGACGCATCCGAAAAAAGGCTTCAAAAAGTGTATCGGGACATGGAAACCCTCCGCGGCGATGAACTGGCGTCCCCGAAATACGACGGGCTTGATTTCCGTAAATACCTCTACACCAACATAGTCTACGCGAGCCGAGGCTGTCCCAACCGCTGCGACTTTTGCTACAACAGCTGCCGGAACAGAGCGTACATACAGCGCCCCGTCGCGGACGTTCTCCGTGACATCGGCTCGCTCAAAACACGGCACGTGCTTTTTATAGATGATAACTTTATCGGCGTACCGTCCTACACACGGGAGCTGCTCACCGCAATGAAGGGTTTAAATCTTAAATGGAGCGCCGCTGTTACTACAAAAATTCTCGACTATCCCGAGCTTCTGGATTTGATGAAGGAAACCGGCTGTCAGAGCCTGTTCATCGGGTTTGAGTCTCTTAATAACACTGCTCTCAAGGGCGTCAACAAGGACAATCAGTTTGAAAAATACGAAAGGCTGGTTGAAGCCATTCACAGCCGCGGCATTATGATAAACGCAAGCATGGTTTTTGGCCTTGACGGCGACGATTCGGATGTTTTTTCCAAAACTCTGGACTGGCTTGTGAAAAACCGCATTGAGACTCTGACCTCGCATATACTTACGCCTTACCCCGGCACAGTCCTATACCGCCGCATGGAGGAGGCCGGACGAATAACGGAGCGTGACCTTTCGCATTACAATACCGCGCACGTGGTTTTCGAGCCCAAGGGCATGACTGCGGAACAGCTTTATGACGGATACCTGTGGATGTACCGTCAGTTCTACTCCTTCCGAAATATCATACGCCGCTTCCCTCGGCAGAAAGCTCAACGTAAATCGTATTTTTTATTCAACGTCTGTTATCGCAAATTCGGTAGTTTAACTTCTGCGCTTTCACGGCTTATTCCGATGCAGGTGCTGGGCCGCATTGCCGCGTGGATATCCTATCGCACATAAAAACTACCCCGCTGACCTTGGTCATGCGGGGTAGTCTGTTCAGAAGGCCTGCGCAAGATCGGCGATAATGTCGTCGATATGCTCTGTTCCTATGGAGAGTCTGATGGTGTTCGGCTTAATTCCCTGATCCTCAAGCTCCGCCTCGCTCAGCTGAGAATGCGTGGTACTATAAGGATGGATTACAAGTGATTTCACGTCCGCGACGTTCGCAAGGAGGGAAAATATCTCTAGCTTGTCGATAAAGGACTTCGCGCTTTTGGCGTCGCCCTTGATTTCAAAAGTAAAAATAGAGCTACCGCCGTTTGGAAAATATTTTTTGTAGAGCTCATGGTCGGGATGGCTCGGAAGCGACGGATGATTGACCTTCTCGACCTGAGGGTGCTTTGAGAGAAAATCGACGACCTTCAGCGCGTTCTCGACATGGCGCTCGACGCGCAGGGAAAGCGTCTCGAGTCCCTGCAGGAAAATGAACGCGTGAACCGGCGCAAGCGTCGCCCCCGTGTCGCGGAGCAGTATTGCGCGAATCTTTGTAACAAAGGCGGCGGGGCCGACAGCCTTGGTGAAGCTGATACCGTGGTAGCTCGGATTCGGCTCCGTAAGGGACGGAAATTTTCCGCTGCCCTCCCAGTCAAACTTGCCGCTGTCGATTATAACGCCGCCGATTGCGGTGCCGTGCCCGCCAATAAACTTCGTTGCGGAATGAACAACTATATCGGCGCCGTATTCAAACGGGCGTACAAGGTAAGGCGTCGCAAAGGTGTTGTCAACGACCAGCGGAATTTTATTGGCATGCGCGACTGCCGCGACCTTTTCGATATCAATGATATTCGAATTGGGGTTGCCGAGCGTTTCGATGAATATCGCCTTGGTGTTCGGCGCAATCGCTTTTTCAAAAGAGCCTTCAACGGCCGGATCCACAAAGGTTGTTCTGATTCCATACTGCGGAAGCGTGTGCTCAAGCAGATTGTAGGTACCGCCGTAAATCGTCTTGGCGGAGACTATATGATCTCCCGCCTGAGCCAGATTCAGAAAGGTGTAGGTGATAGCCGCAGCGCCGGACGCAACCGCGAGAGCGGCGGCGCCGCCTTCAAGAGCGGCTATTCTCGTCTCGAAAATGCCCTGAGTGGTATTGGTCAGTCTGCCGTAAATATTACCGGAATCCGAGAGTCCGAAGCGGGCGGCGGCGTGAGCCGAATTATGGAACACATAGGAAGTGGTCTGATAAATAGGCACTGCGCGCGCGTCCGATACGGCGTCCGGCTCTTCCTGCCCGACATGTATCTGTAATGTTTCGAATTTATAGTTTTTGTTGCTCATTGTAAGTTACCTCTTTCAATTAATATTTCAGTTTTCACGGCTAAGGTTACTTACAAGGGCACATTCGTCCGAATCTGAAGTTGTGCCTGAGCATTTTGAATACGACCGAATACATCCGAATATGCCTCCTTTTTAATGATTACTATTCATATCTAATAAGTATGATATGAATAGTATACCGATTTTCCTTGTTTGTCAATAGATACATCAACATATTTTAGAAAGTTTTCCTCAAGCCGACTGCTTTCCAACAATATCCTTAAACTGCCGTCATAAATCATTGTAAAAAAAGATGCGTGTGTGATAAAATAATAGAAAACAATTCAGCTGCAGCGGGAGGAAAACAAAAATGCGTTTAATTGACAACGTGATATTGAATGGTTTTTCTGTTCTTCTGCTTGTTATACTCTTCGTGTATTCTCTGCAGAGCTCAGCGGAACGCTCCTTACGGCAGCGGCTATATTTTAGAATACTTCTGTGTACGATTGTCTTGTTGATTCTGGATTTCTTCAGCAGGTTTGACGGTCATCTAGGCACATTCTATCCTCTCGTCAATCAGGTCTGCAACTTCCTGCTGTTTTTGCTTAATCCTGTCCTGCCGTCAATATGGTTTGCGTATGCTCACGTCCAAATCTATCATGACGAGCAGCGCGTAAAAAAGCTGTTTCTCCCGCTGCTTACGCTGAACGCTTTGAATGCGGTAATCGTCGTAGTATCGCAGTTCAACGGCTGGTACTACTACATTGATGCAGATAATATTTATCACAGAGGTCCGCTCTTCATTCTCTCGATGGCGTTTATAGCTATCCTGCTTTTAGCCGCCTTCCTGATGTGCGTCCGAAACAGAGGCAGCATTCACCGAAAGCAGCTTTTCTCGCTATTGTTTTTTCCGGTACCTCCTATTATAGGAACTATTTTGCAGGTTTGCATTTATGGGCTTGCTTTTGCTCTGAACGCTATGACACTGTCTTTGCTGATAGTGCTTCTGCACATGAAGGACGATGCCATTCATACCGATTATATGACCGGTATCGGCAACAGAAAAAAAGCCGAATCGCTTCTGAAGGAAAGTATAAGGAAGTCTTCGAAGAGGCGAACTTTTTCACTCGTAATGCTGGATATTGACAAGTTCAAGGAAATCAACGACACCTACGGACACGAAATGGGCGACAATGCTTTGAGGGCTTTCGCGTCCCTGTTAAAAAAGTGCGTGCGTTCAAAAGATTACGTTGCGCGTTTTGGCGGCGACGAGTTTTGTCTGATACTTGAAATATATGATATTACAAGCCTGGAGATCGTAATACGTCGGATGAATCATTATGTTGATTTGCTTAATGCTTCGGACGAGTTTCCATTCAAGCTCAGCCTTACCGCGGGCTATGCGGTCTATGACTATAGTTCCGGCCTGAGTATGGAGGATTTTGTTAAGCAGGTCGACATGTTGATGTATGAAAACAAGAGAATCAAAACTGCTGATGTAACGGAGAATAATTATGCTGACAAGGACCAATCAGAAAAACGGTGAGGAACTTTCAATACTGGGCTTCGGCTGCATGAGGTTGCCGCTGAGCGGCAGGGAAATCGACGAGCCGAGAGCCATCGCAATTATTCATGAAGCAATTGAAAACGGCGTCAATTATTTTGACACAGCGTACGTCTACGGTAACGGAAAAAATGAAACCCTGCTCGGCGCGGCGCTCAGGGGCGGCTGGCGCGAGAGGGTCAAAATCGCTACAAAGCTGCCGCCTTATCTGGTAAAGACGCTCGCAAACGCAAAGAAAATTATAGACACCCAGCTGACGCGGCTTCAAACTGACCGCATCGATTATTATCTTCTGCATATGCTGACCGACAAACCCATGTACGACCGGCTGTTTTCTCTCGGCGTTATGGAATGGCTAGAGGAGCAAAAGAAAACAGGCGTTATAAAAAACATAGGGTTTTCCTTTCATGGCGGCAAAAAGGACTTTGAACTGATTTTGAAAGCATACCCTTGGGATTTTTGCCAGATTCAGTACAACTATATGGACGAATACAACCAGGCGACAAAGGACGGCCTCATTCTCGCGGCAGAGTTGGGCATTCCCGTCATAATAATGGAGCCTCTGCGCGGCGGCAAGCTCGTGACGCATCTGCCGGAAGAGGTAACAAAGGAATTTTCCTCACAGAAGCCCGAGTGGTCAACGGCCGAGTGGGCGCTGCGCTGGGTGTGGAACCATCCGCAGGTCAATGTTGTTTTATCCGGAATGAGCGACGAAAAGCAGCTGGAGGAGAACCTTCGTATCGCGTCCGAGGTTATGCCCGATTCTCTCACCGAAGAGGAGCTCGGGGCTTTCGAAAAGGTTAAAGCCGTTATGCGCGAGAAAACGAAAATTCCCTGCACCGGCTGCGGCTACTGTATGCCCTGCCCGTTCGGCGTGGATATACCCGGGTGCTTTTCCTGCTACAACGACAAGTACCTGATGAACGACAAATCCGTCAGATTCAGGTATTTTCAGACTCTTGGAACGCTTTCACAGAAACCGGCCGTGGCCTCGCAGTGTCACGAATGCGGCAAATGCGAGAGCCATTGTCCGCAGAAAATCGAAATCAGAAAAGAGCTCAAAACCGTAAAGCGCGAACTGGAGGGCCCGCTGTATAAGCCCCTTGCCGCAGTCGTCCGCCGATTTGCGCGGATAAAATAACTCCGATTTTAAACTTTTTCCGAAAAGCCCTTGGTATTATACAATAAAACAGAGGCTCTAAAATGAGCCTCTGTTTCCAAGCTAGTATTCGTTCTTCCAGTGATAATTAAAGCTACTCAACTTAACCATCCCCCACTCCGCTACAAAAC
>JASDTK010000226.1:0-2326 GCA_041891555.1 Oscillospiraceae bacterium | reverse complement strand
GTATATTTAATATATCCTATATGTTAAAAGGTGGGCTTTTTTTTTGGGTGCCGAAAAAACGAATCAAATTACATTATCAGATATAATTTAAAGAAAAATTAATTTTACAAAGTCGGATACCATTCATAACAATAAAGAGTTCGGAGACTACAAGCAGTGCAAACTATTGGCTTACAACGAAATGTTGCTAGATGTATTCATGATGGAAGAAAATGAATTCGTTAGCAAATACTTTAATCTTAAATCTTATTAAAGAATTAAAAGTAAAATTTGAGAACAAGGATAATAAAGATATTATTACAATTGATAAAATGTCAGGGTATAATAATGCCATAGTTGAAATTCTGATGTGTATTAATCCAATTTATGAATATGATATAAGCGACTAATTTTTATGCTAAATAGCTATAGTTTAATAAAGAGCTTTCGGCACACGCCGAAAGCTCTTTATTTATCATAATTTTCTTATTTTGCAACGACCTTTTTCAGTTTTGCGTAGCGCGGGAGGGAATTTTCCGTTTCGCGCTTGGGTGCACCCTGAATGAGGGGCAGGGCGTATTCAATGAAGTCCTGCGTCACGTTGTTGCCCGCTTCGTTAATCCATTCGAGCGGAACCTTCTTTTCGAAGTTTGCAACGCTGCCCAGAGGAATGAGCTTTGTTTTGCAGGTGTATTTTCCGCGGACATAATTGCGCTCAAATGCTACCATTTTGCCGTTTTCGCCCTTGACTGCGGCCTTGACAGCCGTTTTTCCGGCGAGAACAGCCTCGTCCACATCAACCTTGGAGGCAAGGTGAGAGCCGCAGCGCTGGAGCAGGCTAAGCTCGATTCCGCGAACCTTCGCGCCGGTTCTCTTTTTTAGCTCGTCCGCTAACTGAACGGCAAGTCCGCCGAGCTGGGAATGGCCGAAAGCGTCCTTAGCCTGAGCGGTTGTCGAGCCGTATTCGGAGATAAACTTTCCGTCCGCGTCGTGGATGCCTTCGGAGACGGCGACTAGTACCTTGCCATGCTTCTTATATAGAGCGGCGACGTCAGCGCAGAATTTTTCATAATCGAATTCAACTTCCGGCAGATAAACAAGGTCGGGGCCGCTTCCTGCGTAGGTTGCAAGCGCGGCACTTGCGGCAAGCCAGCCAGCGTGACGTCCCATGATTTCGACTACGGTAATCATGCCTGTGTCATAGACTCTCGCGTCCTTTGAAACCTCCATGCAGGAGGTGGCGATATATTTTGCGGCGCTGCCGAAGCCGGGGCAGTGGTCTGTTCCGAAAAGGTCGTTGTCGATAGTCTTGGGAACGCCCATCACGCGGCAGTCGTAGCCGACACTTTTCATGTAGCGGCTGATTTTTTCGCAGGTATCCATCGAATCGTTGCCGCCGTTGTAGAAGAAGTATCGTACATCGTATTTTTTGAATATCTCAAGTATACGCTTATAATCCTTGTCGTCCTTTTCGGGATCGGCAATTTTATATCTCACCGAGCCAAGCTCCGATGAGGGGGTGTTTTTAAGAAGCTCGAGCTCGCGCGGGTCTTCCTCGTCCATGATATAGAGCTTATCATCCAAAACGCCTCTGATGCCGTGCGCGGCGCCGTAAACCTTAGTTATGCAGTCAGTATCAAGCGCGGTGCGTATTACGCCGTAGGCACTGGCGTTAATAACCGCGGTAGGGCCTCCGGACTGACCGATTATGCAGGCGCCTCTAAGTTCTTTTTTCATAAAAGTATCCTCCTAGTTGACAGTAAAAAATAATTTTGTACGAAATGTTTCAAACATGTTGATGATAACACAATTTTGGAGTAAAATACATACATAGGTTTATTTTGTTATTATTTTTTATTTTTGTAAGGAGTTGAGCTTATGCCAATCGTAACGTCAAAGGAAATGTTCAAAAAAGCGTATGAAGGTAATTATGCCATTGGTGCATTTAACGTAAACAACATGGAGATTATCCAGGGTATAACCGAAGCTGCAGCCGAGGTTCGCTCTCCTTTAATTCTACAGGTATCTGCCGGCGCGAGAAAATACGCAAAGCATGTCTACCTCATGAAGCTAGTCGAAGCGGCTGTTGAGGACACAAATCTCCCGATTTGCCTCCACCTTGACCACGGAGACAGCTTTGAGCTTTGCAAATCCTGCATTGACGGAGGTTTCACCTCGGTTATGATAGACGGTTCGCATCTGAGCTTTGAGGATAACATCGAGCTCACAAAAAAAGTCGTCGCTTACGCTCACGAAAGAGACGTTTCCGTCGAAGCCGAGCTCGGAAGGCTTGCGGGCGTAGAGGACGCCGTCAATGTCAAGGCTGAGGACAGCTCCTACACTCAGC
>JASDTK010000225.1:0-2349 GCA_041891555.1 Oscillospiraceae bacterium | reverse complement strand
TTCTCACCCTGTCCAGAATCTGTGACAGGCTGCATGAAGCCAATCAAATGGTTTTTGTCCATGCGGATATGATCGAGGGGCTGCGCGGAGAGATGGCCGGGATAGAGGTTATTAACCGCTTCGCCGCTCCGGTGGGCATAGTCTCAACAAGACCGAACATCATAAAATTCGCAAAGCAGCTGCATTTGCAGACCATACTCCGCGTTTTTCTGCTGGACTCCCTTTCGCTCCAGACCGGAATTAAGAACATACTTGAGACCAACCCCGACGCGGTTGAAATAATGCCCGGTATTGCCTGCAGCCTTATTAACGAGATGGAACGCGAAATTTCGGTTCCCGTAATTGCCGGAGGGCTCATCTTGAGCAAGGAACAGGTTATGGAATCGCTGTCCTCCGGCGCTCTCGCCATATCGACGAGTAAGGAATCGCTCTGGGATTTATGACGTCCGCGTCCTCAGGGCCTTGAGCGTCCCGAATTATGGCTTGCCATATGAGGATAGCTGTGATATAATATTTTTATTAATAAGATAGTCGCGGCAGAGATTTGAGAGCCAGACTTGCTTTCGCCCTTTGGGCTTTAGCGGTCATGGCTTTTTTTGCGTCTTCACACGTTTTTCTATCGGCACAACACTGCTTTCGCGTCAAGCGGAAGCGCTATGGGAAGGTGGGCATAAAATGACAGATGTAGTAATAATAGGAGCCGGCGTAATAGGCTGCGCAATCGCACGGGAGCTCTCCCGCTACAGGCTCGACGTCTGCGTACTAGAGAAGGAGGCAGACGTTGCCGAGGGCACCTCAAAGGCAAACAGCGGCATAGTCCACGCGGGCTACGACGCAGAGCCCGGCTCGCAAAAGGCAAAGTTTAACGCGAAAGGCAGCGCGATGTTTCCGGAACTTGTTAAGGAGTTGGACGTTCCCTACCGTCAGGACGGGTCGATGGTCGTATCCTTCTCAGATGCGGAACGCCCGCATCTTGAAAAGCTGCTCGATTACGGGAGGCAAAACGGCATTGAAGGTCTTGAAATATTCAGCCGCGAACAGGCTCTTGAAAAATGCCCCAGTCTTTCCGATAAAGTCGTCGCGGCGCTTTACGCGGGCACGGCGGGCATTGTCTGCCCTTATGAGCTGACGCTGGCTTTCGCTGAAAACGCCTGTAAAAACGGCGTAGAATTTCGTTTTAATTCCGCCGTTTCAAAAATTGAGCAAATAGAAGGAGGCTTTCGGCTTACGCTCTTATCGGGCGACACGCTTGAAGCTAAGACGGTCGTAAACGCCGCTGGGATTTATTCAGATGTGATAAACAACATGGTAAGCTCCCATAAGCTTCATATCATATCGCGAAAGGGCGAGTACTGTCTTTTCGACCGCGCCGCGCCCGAGCTTGCGCCGCTCACGATTTTCCAGACTCCTACTTCTATGGGAAAGGGCGTGCTTGTCACCAAAACGGCGGACGGAAACCTGCTTGTCGGTCCAAACGCGACGGATGTCGAAGAAAAAGACGAGACGGAAACCACACACAATGGTCTTGACTTCGTTCTGAAAACGGCGGCCCTGTCCGTCGGCCCTCTGCCAGAGAGACAGATAATAACCTCCTTTGCAGGACTGCGGGCGCATCTCGAATCTGGAGATTTCGAAATCGGAGAAGCGCCGGACGCGGAGGGCTTTATAAATGCCGCGGGCATCGAATCTCCCGGGCTTTCCTGCGCACCCGCAATCGGAGTCTGGGTGGCAAAGCTTCTGTCAAATAAGCTAAATGCGGAGCCAAATCCGGCCTTTGACCCGATACGGCACGGCATCCCGAAATTTCGGGAAATGAACAACGAAGAACGTGCCCGTCACATTGCCGAGAATCCTGCCTACGGCAAAGTCATATGTCGCTGTGAGACAGTCACGGAGGCAGAAATTATTAATGCTATACATCGCCCGCTCGGCGCGACGACGCTCGACGGCATCAAACGCCGCACGCGCGCGGGAATGGGCCGCTGTCAGTCCGGCTTTTGTACAACCCGCGTTCTTGAAATACTTGAAAGAGAACTCAAGGTTCCGAGAGAAACCGTAACAAAATTCGGCAAGGGCTCCGAGCTTCTGACCGGCAGAAGATGAAATAGAAAGAGGATTATTTTATGCTTAAAAAAGAGCTTGTGATAATCGGCGCCGGCCCGGCAGGTCTTGCCGCGGCGGTCCGCGCCTTTGAGCAGGGTATTACCGATATGCTCATACTTGAGCGCGACAACGCTCCGGGTGGAATCCTCAACCAGTGTATTCACAACGGCTTCGGACTGCACACCTTTAAGGAGGAGCTTACAGGACCGGAATACGCGCAGAGGTTTATCGACAGGGTAAATGAAC
>JASDTK010000224.1:0-2349 GCA_041891555.1 Oscillospiraceae bacterium | reverse complement strand
TTTACCACTTAGCGGCTTTTGATGCACACATTTTTTGTGCGGTGTTGCCTTAGTTGTAATGTCGCCGACAAAGCTCATTGCGGCGCGTGATGAACACGGCTTCCGCCCTCTCTGCTACGGCAAAACGCCGGACGGTGACTACGTTGTCGCCTCAGAAAGCTGCGCTCTTGCCGCCGTAGACGCTGTTATGGAGCGCGACCTTCTCCCCGGCGAAATCATGGTTTTCGATAAAAACGGCGCGCGCTCGATAACTGACCACTGCGAAAAATGCGAGCCGAGCCTCTGCATATTCGAATACATTTACTTTGCCAGACCTGACTCTATAATAGAAGGCAGCAGCGTCCACAGCGCAAGACTCCGCGCAGGCGCTTTTCTCGCGCTTGAGCATCCCGTTCAGGCGGATGTTGTGGTCGGTGTGCCGGATTCCGGTATCGATGCCGCTATCGGCTTTTCGCGCCAGAGCGGTATTCCTTACGGCATCGGTCTTATAAAGAACCGCTATATTGCCAGAACTTTTATCTCTCCCGGTCAGAAATCACGAGAGGACAAGGTTCGCATTAAGCTGAATCCAGTGGCCGCGACAGTTAAGGACAAGCGAGTCGTCCTCATAGACGATTCCATCGTGCGCGGAACGACCTGCGCAAGGATAGTCGGACTTCTGCGTGAGGCCGGCGCGAAGGAGATACATCTTCGCATTTCCGCTCCCCCCTTCCTTAATCCCTGTTACTACGGAACTGATATTGACAGCCGCGACAATCTTATCGCCTGCCACAATTCGGTTGATGAAATTGCAAAAATTATTGGAGCAGATTCTCTGGGCTATTTGAGTGTCGATAGCGTCACAAAGCTGACGGACAATCCCTGTCATAAGGGCTACTGCTCTGCCTGCTTCAGCGGCTGTTATCCGACGGAGGTACCGCAGAAGCCAAACAAAAACCGCTTTGAACAAAAGCTAAGCGAAAGGAGCGCAGCAGAATGAGGAGCTTTTCCGAGAGCTATAAGGACGCGGGCGTCGACATCACCGCGGGCTATAAAGCAGTCGAGCTTATGACGTCCCATGTCGCGCGAACCCTCATCGGCTCGAACAGTTCGGACATTGGCGGATTCGGCGGTCTATTTGAGCTGGATTTGAAAGATACCCCCAACCCCGTTCTGGTGAGCGGCACGGACGGAGTCGGTACCAAGCTCAAGCTCGCTTTTCTTATGGATAAGCACGATACTGTCGGCATCGACTGCGTCGCAATGTGCGTCAACGATATCATCTGCTGCGGAGCAAAGCCGCTTTTCTTCCTCGACTATATCGCCTGCGGTAAGAACGTGCCCGAAAAGATAGCTTCCATCGTCTCCGGCGTTGCCGAGGGCTGCGTTCAGTCCGGCTGCGCGCTGATAGGCGGCGAGACCGCCGAGATGCCGGGCTTTTACCCTGCCGACGAATATGATTTGGCAGGTTTTTCTGTCGGCGTCGTGGACAAGTCAAGAGTACTGGATAAAAATACGGTTACAGATGGAGACATTATAATCGCCCTGCCTTCAAGCGGATTACATTCAAACGGCTTTTCCCTTGTGCGCAAGGTCTTCGACGTGGAAAACTGCGACCTGAAATCCCCCGTTTCCGAGCTTGACGGCGCGTCGCTGGGCGATACCCTGCTGACTCCGACCAAAATATACGTAAAACCGATGCTCGCGCTTTTTGAAAAGGTAAAAGTCAAGGCGGTATCCCATATAACGGGCGGCGGCTTCTATGAAAACATTCCGCGCAGTCTGCCTAAGGGTTTTTCGGCAAAGATTGACCGCTCGGCTTTGCGTATACCGCTGATTTTCAACTACCTAGCGAACACCGGAAATATTTCGGTGCGTGACATGTTCAATACCTACAACATGGGCGTCGGCATGAGCGTTATTGTCGCAAAAGAGAATGAGGAAAAGACGCTTGAAGTTCTGCACGCAAACGGCGAGAACGCATATGTCATGGGCGAAATAGTTAAGTCCGACGAGGGCGTCATTATATGCTGAATACAAAAATCGCCGTGCTTGTATCGGGCGGCGGAACGAATCTTCAGGCACTCATTGACGCGCAAGAAAAAGGGAGCTTGAAAAGCGGCGAAATCGCGCTTGTTGTATCAAGCAACGAAACCGCCTACGCGCTCGAAAGAGCGAAAAAGCACGGCATCCCTTCTGTTGCAATTTCAAAAAAGGCCTGCGTAAGTCAAGGGGAGTTCGAATCTCAAATACAGAAAGTTCTCACTGAAAACGGCATACAGCTTGTCGTTCTGGCGGGCTTTCTGTCCATACTGTCCGCCGATTTCGTCTCAAAATGGCAAAAGCGGATTATCAACGTCCACCCCTCGC
>JASDTK010000223.1:0-15011 GCA_041891555.1 Oscillospiraceae bacterium | reverse complement strand
GAATACCCGCGCTTCGGATATTGCCGAGGCCGCCGGAGTCTCTCACGGGACTATATTTGTCCACTTTCCTTCCATGGAAGCGCTCATTGAAGAGGTCGTAGCCGTCTACGGACAAAAAATTGCCTTGCGTACCCATGAGCTGGCCTGCTCAAGCGGAAGCCTTAACGAGCTCCTGCGCGCTCATCTTGACGCCGTCATGGAATATGAACCGTTTTATACCCGGTTGATACTCGAAAACCGCTTTCTGCCTGTCGGCGCGAGGGACTGTTTCATTGAAGTCCAATCCGCTGTTTCTCTTCATTTCAGCCGTGCCGCGGAGCGCGAAATCCCGGGCAGCGTGGTCCCTCTCTATATGCTTTTCAATATGTGGGTCGGACTCGTCCATTATTATCTGACAAACGGCGATCTGTTCGCACCGGAAGGAAACGTTATTTCGCATTGCGGCGAAGCATTGATTAACAATTATCTTAAATTACTAAAAGGAGATCTTGAAAAATGAAAACATGCATAGCATGCGGGATGCCCATGACAAAGCCCGCCGATTATCCTCAGCAGGATGAAAGCAAGGATTACTGCATCTACTGCGCAAGGCCGGACGGTTCGATGCAGTCCTACCCGGAAAAGCTTGAGGGAACCACCGACTTTCTTGTCCGCACTCAGGGACTGGACAGAAAAGCGGCTCACGAGTCTGCCATCCGTATTCTGGCAAAGCTTCCCGCATGGAAAGAACACCCGATAAACTGAATACCCGATAAACTGAATACCCGATAAACTCCGCCTGACAGAAAGCGCTTGTCTGGCGGAGTTTTCATCAAAGCCAATGGTAATGCGGGAAAATCTCCATTAGCCACGGGTTTAGAGACTTTTATATGGAAAATTATTGACATAACTTGCCATATTCACTCGCATAGCTTATAATGGAGCTTGAGCAGATACATTCGTCTACTATATGAAAACAGCAGTCTCATTTTCAATAGTTGCATTGTGCGGGAAGGGTAGATATGCAATACAGATTTTTCCCATATTTGTGGATATCGATTGCGTTGTCGTTTATTTTAATATTTCTGATCAGCTTTGCGTGGAAACGGCGCTCCCTGAAAAGCGTTCCGTGTTTTTTGCTGGCGCTTATTTTTGCCGCTGTCTGGGTAATATCGCAGGCAATGGAGATTGCCGCGGTCGATTTGTCGACGAAGCTCATATGGGCGAATATAATGTACATACCCTCCACCTTAACTCCTGTCGCGTACTTCTTTCTCGCAGTACAGTTCGTGGATCTGGAAAACCTGCAAAAAAAACGCTGGCTGCCTGTATGTTTACTGCTGATGCCGCTTGCAATGAATATCCTGCTCTGGACTAATGACTATCACGGTTTAGTTCGGCTGAACGTCTTTCTTGATACCAGCGGCCCCTTTTCTGTTGTCGGCAAGACCTACGGTCCGTTTTTCTGGATATACACCGTGTATAACTATCTATTGACAATAGTAACCCTGCTCATATTAATCAGAGGCCTGTGCGCTTCAAAAGGCAGACAGAGGCGGGCTCAGATACTCTCACTTTTTCTGGGACTTTTATTGCCGGCGTGCTCGGTGTGTGTGTATATATCCAAAATATTTCCTTTTAAGGTTGATCCTACTCCGATTGTTATTGGTCTTTCAGGTCTTATTATCTCCTGGGGAATTTTCAGGTATCGTTTGTTCGATATTGTAAAAATCGCGTATTCCACAGTCATAAGGGAAATGTGCGCGGGTCTGATCATTTTAGACAGTGAAGGGATCGTTCTTGAAATTAATCCTGCTGCCGCAAGCATGCTTAGACTGCCCTCCCGTCCGCCTAAGGGTATATCTGTTACAAAGCTGCTGGAGGCTTATCCGCAGCTTATCAGTCTGTTTGAGGCAAAAATAAACATAACTGAAGAAATTATTCTTTCCGACGACGGAGGCACGAATTATTACGAGGTTTCATTAAAACGTCTCGAAAAGTCCGCCGACGCTCCGCTGGGCTGGATAATGCAGATTTATAATATTACGAAAAGGAAGCTTGAAGAGGAAAAGATCCGGCATGTCGCGTCTCATGACGCACTGACAGGTCTCTTAAACAGAGCCCACTTTCAACTGGTGTTTACTGAGGAATTGGCTCATGCCAAAATGACCGCCTCAACCTTTGCGGTTGCATATCTGGATCTGGATGATTTCAAGCTGATTAACGACACATACGGGCATGAGGCAGGCGATGAATACCTGAAGGAGGTCGCGGGAAGGCTTACCGGAATACTCCGAACCTCCGATATCATTGCGAGGTACGGAGGAGATGAATATGTAATCCTTTTCCCCTCAGTGGGAGAAAATGAAAAGCTCGAGTTTATAAGTGCAAAAATATTTAAATCCTTTGAAGAGAGCTTTGTACTTAACGGAAAGGCTCTGCAACTTAAAGCAAGCATCGGTTTCAGCGTTTATCCGAGGGACGGCAGCAGTCTGGATACCTTGATTAGTAAAGCCGATAAAGCGATGTACGCGGTAAAATCCACGCATAAAAATAGTGCCTGCATATATTGTGAGAGCTTTGAGCCCTGCTTATAGGCTACACCATCAGAGAGTAAGTTTGATTTACCGCAATATAATGACTTCAGTCCTTTCAAGAATATTAATTTGCAGCTTGAACCCAAAGATTTTGAAGTGGCATAGCCCTTCACATTCAAGAGGATGACATATGCGTGAAAATACAAGTAAGCTTATCTCTCAAATGACGCTTGAGGAAAAAGCCGGATTCTGCTCGGGAATCGACGACTGGCACACGATGCCGATTGAGCGGCTCGGAATACCTTCGATTATGATGACGGACGGGCCGCACGGCGTGCGCAAGGAAATTGAGGATGCAGAAAAAGGGCTTCTCTCCACGCCCAGCTATCCCTCAACCTGCTTTCCTACAGCCTGCGTGGTCGCCTGCTCCTGGGACACCGGACTGATGCGAAGACTTGGAGAAGCTCTGGGCGACGAGTGCCTTTCAGGTGGCGTATCAATACTGCTAGGCCCCGGCGTCAACATCAAACGCTCCCCTCTCTGCGGGAGAAATTTTGAATACTATTCCGAAGACCCCTACCTAGCAGGAAAACTCGCGGCGGGACTTATAATCGGAGTTCAGAGCCGCGGCGTCGGCACCTCTCTCAAGCACTTTGCGGCGAACAATCAGGAAACCCAGCGACTTACGACCGATACAATAGTCGACGGACGCGCCCTGCGCGAAATATACTTGACGAACTTTGAAATACCCGTGAAAGAAGCTAAACCCTGGACGCTCATGTGTGCCTACAACCGGCTTCACGGCGAATACTGTTCTGAAAACAAGCGCCTGCTCACCGATATACTCCGCGGCGAATGGGGCTTTGACGGCTTCGTTATGTCCGACTGGGGAGCCGTAAACGAAAGGGACGACGGAGTTTTGGCGGGGCTCGACCTTGAGATGCCCTCCGGCGGCGAGGACAGCCGGAACAAAATCATAGAGGCCGTAAACAGCGGTAAGCTGCCCGAGAGTGTGCTAGACCAAGCTGTCGGGCGCATACTTGAAAAGGTTCTGAACGGAGCCGAACACAGGCGTGAGAAGGCCTCTTACGATATGAAGACGCATCACGAACTCGCGCGGAGCATCGCAGGCGAGAGCATGGTGCTTCTCAAGAACGACGGTGTCCTGCCCCTCAAAAAAGAAGGCTCTCTCGCGGTCATCGGCGCGTTTGCCGTGAAACCACGCATACAGGGCGGAGGAAGTTCGCATATTACTCCCACGGCGCTGTCCATCCCGCTCGAAGAAATCAAAAAATCAGCCGGCAGCGACATCGAAGTGAGTTACTGCGAAGGCTATCGTCTTGACGAGGAACAGGAGGATTTCGGCACCGGTTTTGAAAGCGTCTGCGATACCCCTGATGAGAAGCTGATAAGTGAAGCGGCGGAAACAGCGGCATGCGCCGATAAAACCGTCCTGTTTCTGGGTCTCCCCGATAGATTTGAATCAGAGGGCTACGACCGTACTCATATGCGCCTGCCTTTGGGACAGCTGGCTCTTCTCGAATCAGTAGCTAAAAAAACGAATAGTATAATTGTTGTTCTGATGAACGGTTCTCCAGTCGAGATGCCGTGGCTTGAAAGTGTCGGTGGCGTTCTGGAGGCTTATCTGGGCGGTCAGGCAGCGGGAGGAGCCATAGCGGATATTCTTTTCGGCGACGTAAACCCCAGCGGCAAGCTCGCGGAGACCTTTCCCGTGAAAGTCTCCGACAATCCCTCATATCTGTATTTCCCCGGGTCGAGAAACCGCGCGGAATACAGAGAGGGTATCTTCGTAGGCTACAGGTACTATGAAAAAAAGCAGCTTGCGCCGCTCTTTCCCTTCGGCTTCGGTCTGAGTTACACGCACTTTACCTATACAAATATCCGGACAGGCGGCGACATTATTGATGAGAGTGAAGCTCTCACAGTCAGCATCACCGTGAAGAATACCGGCTCAGTCGCAGTCAGGGAGGTCGTGCAGATCTATGTTCGCGACAAAGAAAGCTCCGTACCGAGGCCTGAAAAGGAGCTGAAAGGCTTCACGAAGGTCTTTCTTGAACCGGGTGAGGCAAAGACCGTCAGCGTATTACTGGACAGACGCGCGTTTGCCTTCTGGGATGAAGAAGCCTGCGACTGGCGGGTCGAGAGCGGCGAATTTGACATACTCGCCGGCGGCTCCTCCGCAGATACCCCGCTAAAACAGACTGTTACAGTCAATTCCTCAAATGTAAAAAAGCTGCATTTTACTCGCAACTCCACTATCGGAGAGGTTCTCAGCGATCCCATGGGCTACGCCATAATGGTCGAGGCGGCAGGTGAAGAGCTTGTCAAATCCGTACCGCCCTTTGTGCTCGCAATGCCTCTGCGCAGTATTCACATGCATATGCCCGAGATGAACGAGGAGGTAATTGCGGGACTTACAGAGGTCTTGAATTCATAATACGCCGAAAAAATCGACATAGGCAAGGATTAAGCACAGCTTAAAGCATCTGTCATCCCTTTCCTTCTGTGGCTAAATATACCGTTTGTGCACCGCACTTCATTGGAGAATAAATAGATATATAGCGGGTCAACCGGAACTGACTGTTTTACCACAACTATTGGAGGTAATCGGAATGAAGGATCATGGCTACCGGCAGATTTTATATTCCATGCCCATTGGATACGTTCTCTGTAAAATGCTGATGAACGAGGAGGGACTCCCCTGCGATTTCGAGTTTATTCAGGCAAACGATTCGTTTGAAGAAGCGACCGGCCTGAAAGTTTCGAAAATTATCGGTAAAAGTCTTTTCCAAGTCATGCCGGGGATAAGAAATTACAGTCCCGATTGGATAAGGCTCTTTTCGGACATTGCATTAAACGGTCAGAATAAAATCTTTGAACAGTATTCGCATGAACTTAAAAAGTGGCTCAGCATTAACTCATATTCACCTGAAAAAGGCTATTTTGTCGCACTTGTCACAGACATTACAAAAGAAAAAGAGCACATTTTGAGTCTTTCCGACAGCAACAGGCTGCTTACTGATTTCCTCAACTCAAGCTCTGATTTAATTTATCTCAAGGACGATCGGTTCCGCCACCTCTTTGCCAACGAGGCACTGGCAGTTTTTCTGGGAAGAACGCAGCAGGATATAATTGGGAAAGACGACTTTGCGCTATATCCGGGCGCGATGGCCGAAAACTGCAGGGCAACGGATGAAGCGGTAATGCAAGCCCGATGCAAAATTTTATCTGAAGAAACTGTATCGGGCAAAACTTTCGAAACCGTTAAGTTTCCTGTCTCCTATCCAAGCGGCGCCGTGGGAATCGGCGCGTTTATTAAGGACATCACCGACCGGAAAATGCAGGAGGAAAACCTTGAAAGGCAGCTTTCAAGGCAAAGTATTCTGGCTGACGTATTTATGAAAAACTTTGAGAGCCGTCAGGAGTTGCTCGATTACACATTATTAAGATCACTCGAGCTCACCGGAAGCGAATACGGTTACACTTGCCTTTACGATGAGCAAAGCCGGGAATTCACGCCTAGCTCACTGACCTTCAGCGTCAATGCCGACTGCGGAATTATCGATGAAGAACTAAAATATCAGCTTGACAGCACCGGTATCTGGGAAGAGGTTATTCGGCAAAAGAAGCCTGTTGTCTTTAATGATATCATCGGAGCTGAGCTGCACTCAAACGGTTTTTCCAAAATGTACGTCGGACTGAAAAATGCTATGGCGATTCCCATAATTACAGATACCCGTATTGTTGCTGTCGTGGGTGTTGGCAATAAGGCTGCACCTTATACGGACATTGATGTCAACGAAATGAAAATTCTGGCACAGAGCGCCTGGCTTGCGGTCGAGAAGCGAACCGCGCAGATGCTTACTCTTGCGGAGCGTGAAAAATACGAATCTATTCTTAACGAGCTGCCCGCCCTCATTTGTGAATCTCTGCCTGATAGCACCCTCACCTTTGTGAACAGAGAATACTGTCTTTACTTTGAAAAAACGTTTGAAGAAATCATCGGAAGAAAGTTTCTTGACTTTGTGCCGGAAAAAGACAGAGAGGAACTCAGTCGGCCGCATTTCGACCTGAGTCCGCAGAACAAAACAGGCGATTTTGAGTTTTCAACTGATATGAACGGCAAAAAGAGATGGCAGAGATGGCGTAATATAGGCGTATTCGATGAACAGGGTCAGCCTCTCCGTTACTATTCGATAGGAGTTGATATCTCCGAGCGTAAAGCTCTTTCAGATGAACGGGAGCGGCTGCTTGCACAGATGGACGCAATGTTCTCTGAGCATGAGGCCGTAATGCTGCTCGTCGAGCCCGAATCCGGAAAAATTATTGATTCCAACCCTTCTGCCTCTTTATTCTACGGGTACTCACGGGAAGAGTTGCTGAATATGTACATACACGAAATAAATCAGCTTCCTAGGAACGAAATAGCCGTACATCGTATGAAAATCATGAATAGGGAGCAAAAGCAATTTACGTGCCCGCATAAGTTAAAAAACGGGCAGATTAGATCAGTGGACGTATATAGCAGTCCGATTTCATACAATGACAAAACCGCTCTTTTCTCTATCGTAATCGATGTGACGGAGAGAGAAGAGGCTTTCAGGGAGATTGTCCATATAAATTATCATGACTATCTCACGGGAATATACAACAGAAGGTTCTTTGAGGAGGAGTTTGACCGTCTCAATACTGCCGACAATTTCCCGATTACGGTGCTTATGGGCGATATCAATGGGCTTAAACTGATTAACGATTCCCTTGGACACCACGTTGGTGATAATGTAATTAAGGACGCCGCGGGGAAAATCGCCAAAAACCTGCGTTCCGATGATATTTTCGCCAGAATAGGCGGCGATGAGTTCGGAGTTATCCTCCTGAAAACGGATGAGGCCGCCGCCAACTCAATAGTTAAAAGAATTAAGTGCAGTATTGAATGTGATGCTGACGGAACGGAGGCGGAAAACAGACTTCTCTCCATTTCCTTTGGTTTCGCTGTGCAGGAAGCCGCCTGTGTCTCTCTTGGAGTTCTTATGAAGGAGGCGGAGGGATATCTGTATAATAAAAAGTATTACGACAGCAGGAGTCTGAAGAGCAAAGCCGTTAATATTATTATGAATACCCTATTTGAAAAAAGCCCAAGAGATAAGATGCATTCCGAAAGAGTCGGAAACATTTCCGCTCTGATTGCAGAGAGCCTCGGTATTGAAAAGGAACGCGTCGATAAAATTCGTGTTGCCGGCTGGCTGCATGACATCGGGAAAATAGGCATTCCCGAATATGTGCTAAACAAGGAGAGCGGACTTGACGAAGAGGAATGGGCCATCATGAAAACTCACCCGGAAAAAGGCTGGAGGATACTTGAAAACACCCATGAATTCTACGAGATATGCGACATTGTTCTTTATCACCACGAGAAGTGGGACGGCAGCGGCTATCCTCTGGGTCTGAGGGGTGATGAAATTCCGCTCGAAACCCGTATTATTTCGGTAGCAGACGCCTATGATGCGATGGCTTATAACCGCAGTTACAGGGAAAAAGTTAAACCTACAGAAGCAATCAAAGAGCTGCGGAGATGCTCCGGCACGCACTTCGACCCTAAAATCATCGAAGTATTCGTCAAGTATGTGCTCAAAAACGAGAAGGATATATTTTCAAAAAACGCATCTGAGCCAATTATTTAAGACTCTAAGTCATTATAAAAAAAGAGGACCCGATAAATCGGGTCCTCTTTACCTTTTTTCAGTTTACAGGACTTTGCTCAGAAAGTCTATTGTTCTCGTCTCTTTGGGATGGCTCAGAATCTGGTCAGGGGTTCCCTCCTCGACGATATAGCCTCCATCCATGAAAAGTATCCTGTCTCCGACTTCGCGGGCGAAGCCCATTTCATGCGTTACGACGACCATCGTCATGCCCATTTTCACAAGGTCCTTCATGACGTTCAGAACTTCGCCGACCATTTCGGGGTCGAGTGCGCTTGTCGGCTCGTCAAACAGCATTACATCCGGATTCATGGCGAGCGAGCGCGCAATCGCCACGCGCTGCTTCTGTCCTCCCGAGAGCTGGGCGGGATATATATCCGCCTTATCTGAAAGCCCGACCTGCCTTAAAAGCTCGTCGGCTTTTTTTGAGGCATCCTCTTTGCTCATTGTTTTTAGCGTCAGCGGCGCGAGCATAATATTCTCTTTTACGGTCTTGTGCGGAAAAAGATTGAAGTGCTGGAACACCATTCCTATGTTCTGCCGGACTTTATTCAAATCGGTTTTTTTATCGGTCAGATTATAGCCGTCAACTATGATTGTACCCCCGTTAATCTCCTCCAGACTGTTCAAACAGCGCAGAAAGGTCGATTTTCCGGAGCCGGAAGGCCCGATGACAACGACGACCTCGCCCTCTTCGATCTCGGTGCTGATGTCTTTGAGAACCTCCAGTTTTCCGAAGGACTTTTCAAGGTTCTTTACTATGATTTTACTTGCCATATGAGGTCCTTCTTTCTATCATCTTAGCAAGAGAAGCCAGTATGCTCACTATCACCCAGTAATAGAGTCCGACGATTGCGTACATAGTAAGAGCCTCCATGTTGTTTGCCACAATGATTTTAGTGTTCTGAACAAGCTCACGCATACCGATAACAGAAAGCAGCGAAGTATCCTTTAGAGTAATTATAAACTGATTAATAATTGACGGAAGCATCATACGAAACGCCTGCGGCAATACAATTTTCCTCATAGCCTGACCGTATGACAGTCCGAGGCTTCTTGCGGCCTCCATCTGGCCTTTGTCAACCGCTTCGATACCTCCGCGGATAAGCTCGGTCATATATGCTCCGGCATTGAGAGACATGACAACGACACAGGCGAAGAAGAGGTTCCATTTAAAGCTCGCAAACGCCATGGGAAGGCCGAAATAGATAAACAATATCTGAACAATAAGCGGGGTTCCGCGAATTATGCTTATGTATATATTGGTTATGTAATTCAGCAGTTTAAACTTTGAAAGTCTGAACAGGCAAAAGACAATGCCCAGAATGGTCGCAAAAATCAAAGATATAGCCGTAATTTTAATCGTTACCAGCATAGCGGACAAAAAAGTCGGGAATGTGGATTGGAGTAATTCAAATAATCTCATAGGCATTTCCTATCTGTTTCGGATTTATTCAAAAACAATAACACCGAAAGCCGGAGTCATTGTTTTGGAATAAATCGGTATTTTCATACAATAGCTATTGGTGGCCGGAGGATGTTTTCCATCCGGCCACCCTACGATATAACGCTTAGTGTATCGCTTATTTCGTGCCGAAATAGGTGTTCAGTATCTCATCATATTTTCCGCTGTCCTTCATGCGCTTGAGACCTTCGTTGAAAGCGGCGACGAGTTCGGGCTTCGCGCCCTTCATTGTCGCAAAACCGTAAGGAGCGGACTCCTCGGACTGCGCTATGACCTTGCAGGCAACATTTCCGCGGGAGATTTCGTACTGGATAATCGGATAATCCTCAAAGCAGGCTACAGCCTGTCCGGACTGGACATATGTATACATGGTCGCGGAATCCTCGACATACAGAATGTTAAGCGCATAATCTGCGGCAAGGGATTCGGCGTACTGAGCGCCGGTTGTTCCGGTCTTTGCGACAACGGTCTGTCCCTTCAGCCCGTCCATGTCGGCAATCTTGGAATCGGCGGCAACTGCTACGGCCGTCGTGCTGTCATAGTAGGAATCGGAGAAATCATACTTTTGCTGGCGTTCTGCCGTAATGGACATACCGGCGATAACGCCGTCCACCTGACCTGCTTCGAGAGCCGTTACAGCTGCAGTGAAACCAAGAACATTCCACTCCACCTTGAAGCCCATCTCGGCTGCAATCGCATCCATAAGCTGGATATCGATTCCTGTGTGAGTTCCTGTTTCGTCCTCAAACTCGAAAGGCGCGAAGGTTGTGTCGGTGCCGATGGTGTAGGTCTTGCCGACAGCGGCGTCATAGGGATTCGCCACAGCAGGAGCTGATGCGGACGGGGCAACATCGGTCGCCGTCGCTTCGTCCTTCTTTGCTCCGCAGCCGGCAAGCAGGCTGAGGCAAAGTACTATTGCAAGGGTAAGTGCAAGATACTTCTTCATTTTTTTCCTCCTAATATTTAGTTCTTCTATACACGCCGGCAGCAAAACAGTAAGTCGCGTTCGTCGTCGGCATGTTTATCAGCACCGAGTCTGTATTTATACTGTGAACAGGCAGGGCGCGGATAATCGAGAATTTAAAGCCGCAGCCTTGTTTGCACATTGATTTAATCTGCTAATACGATTGTTTTCTTGCATTTTAAAATCAGCGGCTCTTGCATTTTTTGAAATTACGACGTGAGCATTATACCAAAAGTTAGCTATAATATGCAAGGGTTATTTGTCCTAAAATCATTATTGTTCGACAAAAATGCCAAAAATTCCTTCCGTCGCGGATACAAGTCATTCTCCTTCTCAGCTTCTGAAACCTAACGGCTTGCTAATTTTCCGCTGTGCGCGGATGACGCACAGGCAAAAGCTTATCAACCTGTATAATTATCGGTAAAAAACAGGCTTGACAAATACAAAGGTACCTGTATAATAATTGATAAGGTACCTGTGTAATTACAGGCATACCGTTCATATTTCGGGGAGGCTACGATGAGCGTCAAGGAAATGAACCTGTTGGAAGAATTTAACGGAGTCTCTAAGCTCCTTTCAAAATATCAGCTCTGGCATTACAGAAAATTCGGGCCTTCGGGTGACCCGCACAGAGGACAGGGGCGCGTGCTGGCGATTTTAAAGTTGCAGCCGGAGATAAGCCAGAAGGATCTGGGCTATCTTCTGGATATGCGCAACCAATCCTTGGGAGAGCTGCTCGGAAAGCTCGAAAAAGCCGGTGCCGTCACTCGTGAGCCTTCGGAAGAGGATCGCCGGAGCATGATTATCAAGCTTACCGAATATGGGGCGAAGCTGGTAGGTCAAGGCAGAACGCCCGATGATATCGGCAGAGTATTCGACTGTCTGAGCGCTGAGGATCGGCTTAAGCTCCATGAAATACTTGCCAGTCTCTTCGATGAACTCGAGACGCTGCTTGGCTCTGATGAGAAAACCGAAAGTGACAAATCAAAAGACAGAATTGGAAGCCATCGCCACAAAGGCGAAAATGGCAAGACCCGCAGAAAGCCGTTCACCGAAGAGTCGCCCGAGAGCGAAAGTAAGGGCGGCTATAGCCAAAGCAAGCAAAAGGAAGGAGCCCGGGAATGAAAAACACTAATGAAATATGCAGTTTATTTATTCCGCCTGAAATCATCAGCCATCTTTGGAACATAGTCGATATGTACGGAGATGACAATTATATCTTTGTACTGTCCTCTAGGCGGCTGGGCGATGCAAAAATACAGGATATAGAAATTAACATTGACCGTTTTTCATTTCACCATACTGTTTTGGGTTTTGATCCGGTGAACTTTACTGTAAAAATTTGCAAAAGGGGCGGAGACCTTGTCATGTCGCTAGCTTTGTCAGAGAAGGCACTTAGCGAAATTAACAAATGGAACAGAATCAGGGCTGCCCTGACCTTTCGCAGAAAAAAGGTTGAGGAAGCTCCCCATCGTCTGATTCTGCGCAGAGCAAGTTAGGACAATTTCCGGTGCTTATAAATATACGGAGGCAAAACGCTTTGTTTTGCCTCCGTATTGTATTTTGACCCTCAGAAGAATTTACAAACTATTCATTGGTAAAAGAAGGACAGTCATTATATAATACTGTTAGCTGAAAACAGCCGCCTCTATTGAAATAGATCGGATGTTAGGCGGGTTAAAGATAACGAAATATGCAATTGTTTCCCAACATTACCTATGAGCACGGCAAATCCTGACCATAAGATGTTTTAAAGTAAAACTAAAGTAGTCGGAATAGTATTCAGTTTTAGTAAATTAATGAAAATACTCGCGAATTGGAAGAAGTGGTAAAATGAAGCTTTTAAGCGCAGATAAAAAAATGATAAGCGACTCAAAGCTTATTGGCAGGATCAGGCAGCTTTTTAAGAAGACCGGCGAGAAAAATTCCGATTCGGTGCCGGATCTCAGCTCCGACCCGAAAAAGAAAAAGCAGAAGAAAAAAAGGATCATAATAGCGGTAGTCTCCACCGTGGTAATCATTGGCGGTGTTATCGCATGGAAAGCGATAGGTTCGTCAAAATCTTCCGGCAGCGCCAATACTACATACACCGCCTCGGTAGTTGCAAAGAGAAATATTTCAAACACTCTAAGCAGCAGCGGAACTCTTGAGCCGGCTCAGTCTTATTCTGTTACCTCTCTTGTCTCAGGTGAGATTCTGACCTCCGACTTTGAAAAAGGAGACGCGGTCACAAAGGGTCAGACCCTATACCAGATTGATACGACTGATGCGGAAACAAGCATCGCCAGCGCCAAGCTCAATGTTGAAAAAGCTCAGCTAAGCTATGACAAAGTTCTGGAAACGATGAGCAATCTCAGCGTTTCCGCTCCCGTAGCGGGAACAATTACAGCTCTGAACGTTGAGGTCGGCGATAGCGTACAGAGTGGCTCGGCAATCGGCACTATCAAGAATAGCGCAACTATGAGTTTGTCAGTGCCTTTTAACTCGGCGGATGTGGATTCCTTCTATATCGGTGAATCCGCGACGGTTACGCTGGACAGCACCTTTGAAACTCTTAACGGCACGGTATCAAAAATCAGCGCCACCGAACAGGTTCTCACGGGCAATATGCTGGTAAAATACGTTACAATTGAAGTCTCGAACCCCGGCGGCATAACTGACTCGACTTCTGCCACAGCCTCCATAGGTGATGTCGCCTGCAATAGCAGCGCAAATTTTGCCTACAAGAGTTCACAGACCATAACGGCCAAGACGTCCGGCACCGTTGAATCTATTGTGCACGACGAGGGTGATTCCGTTTCAAAGGGAACCGTAATCGTGAAGCTTTCAAGCGACGATATTTCCGGAAATATCACAAGCGCCAGAATCTCCCTTGAAGACGCCGAGAACTCCCTGGCGGACAAAGAGAAAGCTTTGGAGGACTATACTATAACCTCGCCAATTGACGGTACCGTTATTACAAAGGACTATAAAGCGGGGGACAAGCTGGGCTCCAGTTCCGGCGGCAGCAGTAGCAGCACTTCCCTCTGCACCATTTATGACCTCAGCTATCTTACAATGGAAATGAGCATAGATGAACTGGACATCGGTGAAGTAGCGGTCGGCCAGTCAGTCACGATAACTGCCGACGCGGTTGACGGAAAAACCTTCACCGGCACCGTTACCAGTATAAGCATAAAAGGAACCACTTCAAACAGCGTAACGGCTTATCCCGTCACCGTCCAGATTGATGACACTGACGGACTGCTGCCCGGAATGAACGTTACTGCAAATATCGTCGTAAAATCGGTTACAGACGCGCTCAGCATACCTGTGGATGCGGTGTCCCGCGGAAATAAGGTGTTGGTAAAAGAAAATGGCTCTTCAGCAGTTACCGATGGGCAGGCACTTGAAACCGGAAAAGATGGTATTCCCGATGGCTATAAATATGTCGAAGTCACTCTCGGCATCAACGACGATGACTACATAGAAGTTGACAGCGGTCTGAATGAGGGCGATGTTGTCGCAGTTGTAACCGTCAACACGGATACCGGCACAACAAACGCGGCGGGCTTTGGCGGGATGACCGGCGGTGGCGGCGGCAACATGGGCGGAGGCAGCGGCGGTCCTCCTTCGGGCGGCGGCGGTGGCGGCGGCCCGATGGGAGGCTGACCCTGATGGCAACTCTCATAGAGTTCAAAGACGTATATAAATTATATTATATGGGCGACAACATCGTCCGCGCTGTGGACGGAATTTCTTTGCAGATTGAAAAAGGCGAATTCGTCGCGATAGTCGGGCAGTCAGGCTCCGGCAAATCGACCTGTATGAATATAATTGGCTGTCTTGACGTTCCCACTCAGGGCCAGTATCTGCTTGCCGGCAAGGATGTCGGCAGGCTCAACGACAACAGGCTCGCCGAGATACGCAATAAAATGCTCGGCTTCATCTTCCAACAATACAATCTTCTCCCAAAGCTTACGGTGCTTGAAAACGTCGAGATTTCCCTCCTTTACGGGGGAATTCCAAAGAAGGAACGTGTTGAACGCGCGAAAAAGGCGCTGGATCGCGTCGGTCTGACCGACAAGCTTGCCCACACTCCGTCGCAGCTTTCCGGCGGCCAGCAGCAGCGCGTTTCGATTGCCCGCGCTCTCGCGGGGAACCCATCCGTCATTCTCGCTGACGAACCTACCGGTGCTCTGGACTCCAGAACAGGCCGTGACGTACTGCATCTGCTCCAGGAGCTGAACAACGAAGGAAACACCATAGTCCTTATTACCCACGACAACTCAATTGCTGCCACAGCGCCTCGGATAATCCAGCTTGCGGACGGAAAGATAATCTATGACGGGCCAAGCGGAATGAAA
>JASDTK010000222.1:0-2359 GCA_041891555.1 Oscillospiraceae bacterium | reverse complement strand
GCGATAAGTGTAGCCCTCTTCAATAGACACATCCGAAACATGCACAACCACATATTTGGCGTTGACGGATGCCGCGCGGTCAAGGTCCTCCCAATACTGCCTAATTAGGCATTCACGGCTATCCCCGCCAAAAAACCTGATATAAGCGTCTTTGCAGCCGAATTTTTCCACTAGTTTTTTCTTGTCCCCACGCCAGAAATCCAGCCAGTCCTGATAAAAAACGAGATGATAGCCAACGCAGTCAGGGCAGGGCACTTCCCTTGAAAACGCTCCTTCTCCCCATATCAACTCCAGCCCGTCGCAGCCCAGAGCATGGACGCTGGCCTCAATTTCATCCCTATCCCGGTATTCTCCCAGAGTTTCCGGAGAAATCGGAAAGCTAATCATTTCACGCATTTTATATCCTCTCTAGTATCGGGTTCATCGCTTGATTTGAATGCCTCGCCGACTCTACAGATATGAGCACTCGGAGAGAACTATATCCCCATCCGGGCCGTTTTTTTCGACCTTCGCTCTCCAGCCGTGACAGTTGGGAACGAACCATTCAAAATAGGTTTTCGGCGGCTCCGCGAAACGGCTCATGACCGACATTATCGTGCCGCCGTGCGCAACAATTACCAGCTTTTCGCGCCCGTTATTCACAGCATCGAGCACAATCCGTAAGAAGGCTACGCGTACTCGGCTGTTAAATCCGTTGAGGCTCTCTCCGTTAGGACATTCTCCCTCACATCCGCCTTCAACCCAATTTCCATATGATTCGTCGTTCTCCATCTCATCGGCGGTACGTCCTTCAAAATCGCCGAAGTTCATTTCACAAAAATCTTCCACTATCGTCTGTTTTGCGTTCGGAAAAAGAATTTGTGCCGTCTGTTTTGCACGGATAAGCGGGCTGACAAAGACCTCTGAAACGCTGAAATCACCTGCTATGATTCCTGCCTCCGCCAAGAATTCGGAGCACAGCGGCTCGTCGGTTCGTCCTACATATCTGTTCTCACGGTTTCCGGCTGTTTTTCCGTGGCGAAGTATAATGAGTTCCATTTTTATTACTCCTTGATCACCGCAGGTATGCCGCAAACGATCCGCACAACCTTTTCTGCCTTCTGCGCAAGAAGGATGCATAGTCTTCCCGTGGCCTCTCTGGCAGCTCTTTCGTTTGTGTCAACGGGGATGATTCCGCTGCCGACCTCGTTGCATATTACGACGTTCTTTTTTACAAGCGCATCGACTAAGAGCGGTGCTCTTTCCGGAGCAGCGGCTACCAAATCCTGCAGATTATACAATACTGGTTTGTCATCGAGCACGGCATCTGCCATTTCCGTTTCTGCGTATCCGAGCGATTTGGCAAATTCACGTTTTCCGGAATAAGCGCCTCCAACTATTAAAATCATATTGATACCGCCTTCTGAGTTATTAAAAGCGTGAAAAGCATGGCGAGCTCCGTTATCTGCAGCAGAAATCCGGAAATGTCGCCGCTCATTCCTCCGAATTGCCTTCTGGACATGAAGTAAACATAAAGACCGCACAGTAGAGCTGCGGCAATCATGGAAATCCCCGCCCAAAAGTCGAGACCTATCAGCGCTGCAGTGCAGATCAAAAGGAACAGGACAAGTATAAAAACAGCTGCAGTCCTCTTTGCCGAACCCTGGAAGGTGTTGAGAAGTCCACCGCCGCCGCTCGTGGGAAAACAAATTCCGGCAAGCCCGCTTATTGCGCGGCTCATGACCGGGATGGTCCCCACTATAAGACCGAGTTCCGTGCCGCGTGTCAGTTCGGTACAGAGAGCAAAATACAAAAGAAAGTACATGCATACGCCGATAACTGCAAAAGCGCCGGTATGGCTGTCTTTCAGAATCTCCCGTTTTCTCTCCGATGTGGCATGACTAGCAAGAGCGTCCGTCGTATCACAGAAGCCATCCATATGTATACCGCCGGAGATTGCCACCGGTATAAGCGTGAGTCCAGCGGCGAAGAGAACTGTGCCGATGTCAAAAGCGGTGCACAGCCTGCACCAGACCCAGAGACAAAACCCGATGACCACCCCGACAAGGGGAAAGACGGCCAGTATATACTGCATGTTCGAGTTTTTCCACTCTACCAGCGGCATAGGTATTGCCGAAAACATCGAGAAGGCCATCGCAACGGAACGAAGCATATTCATTGTATATTCCCCTTTAATGCAATCGGAATACCGCAGACAAGCTCAAGTACGCAGTCAAAGTTTACCGCCAGCGCGGCATTAAGCCTGCCAAGCACCCCCATATATCGCTTAGAGCCTTCGTCATAATCAAAGCCGCCGCTTCCGACATCGTTTGTAACAACGATGAGATTATCACACTGTTCCGACAGATGAACAAGCCCC
>JASDTK010000221.1:13628-15098 GCA_041891555.1 Oscillospiraceae bacterium | reverse complement strand
GGGCAGACAATGAAGCCGAGTATTGCGCATACCGCCGCGAGTGCGCCATAAAGACCGTTGCCGGTTGTGTCCGCTCTTTCAGCGCATACGATTACGCCGATGATGCAGGCAATGATAATCAGAGTGTTTATTATCAGCACAGCCATGCCGTTAGGCGGGCTGAGCTTTTTCTGCTCGGTAAAAAGTTCTGTTTTTTCCATGTAACCATCCTCCTGAATAATCAAATGTGTTTTTGCGTAAGTATTAATGTGATATCAAAATCATATCATAATTTCCCAAATTGTCAATATTGATATAAAAATATTCCCGACGAAAATCCGTCGGGAATATTGCTTTAAATCGAATATGCCGCTATGCTGTTTTGCGGGAAGCGTACCTGCGCTGGAAGAACTTCACCGCCTCAACAATCGGAATGACGCAGAAAGCAAGCGCGAGAGCCACGAGGTATTCTGTTAAGCTGATATGCTCAAAGCTGAACGCCTTAGCAAGGAAGGGAACATATAGCACGGTGGTCGTGAGCACCAAACTCGCGACACCCGCGAGAATCAGAGCCTTATTGTGCGACACAAGCGAGAACAGGCTTCCGCGCTGTGAACGCATGTTGAAGCTGTGGAAAATTTCCGCCATGGACAGGGTAAGAAACGCCATCGTAATACCGTCATTGGACTGAAGAGAAGCCCAGGAGCCGCCCTCCATGATATGACCGAGGAAGTATGCGGCAAGCGTAAGAACAGTAATTACAAGTCCCTGATAAGCAAGGTCGACACCTACGCCGCCGGCAAAGACGCCGTCGGTTGACGGGCGGGGTTTGCGGTTCATGAGGTTCGGTTCGGCATCTTCAAGACCCAGAGCGAGAGCGGGGAAACAGTCCGTTACAAGGTTTATCCAGAGCAGATGTACGGGTTTCAGTATTACAAAGTTAAGGAGCGTAGCTACGAAGATAGCAAGGACCTCCGAAATGTTCGAGCTTAGCAGGAACTGTATGGCCTTACGGATGTTGTCGTATATTCTTCTGCCTTCCTCGACAGCTCCGACTATTGTTGCAAAGTTATCGTCTGCGAGCACCATGTCCGCGACGTTCTTAGTAACGTCCGTACCTGTGATGCCCATGCCGACACCGATGTCCGCGTTTTTGATGCTAGGCGCGTCGTTCACGCCGTCACCGGTCATGGCGGTTACATAGCCAGCTTTTCGCCAGGCGCTGACGATGCGAACCTTATGCTCGGGCTGAACGCGGGCATAAACAGAAATGTCGCGGAAGCGCTTTTCAAACTCTTCGTCGCTCATCTCCGAAATCTGGGAACCGGAGATTGCGATATCTCCCTCGGAGAGTATGCCGAGCTCTCTTGCGATTGCGCTTGCGGTATCAATATGGTCGCCCGTAATCATGATGGGTCGTATACCGGCGGAGCGGCACTGCTCGATAGCATCCTTGACCTCGGGGCGGACGGGATCTATCATTCCCACAAG
>JASDTK010000221.1:11157-13618 GCA_041891555.1 Oscillospiraceae bacterium | reverse complement strand
ATAAAGCACAGGTCATTTTCAAGATCCTCGGGAGTGTAGCTCTGCGGCTCAACGGTATGCGGCTTGAGCGCAACAGCAAGAACGCGGAGAGCCTTGTTCGCCATCTTTTTGTTCTCGGCAAGAATCGCCGCTCTGGCTTCGCCGGTGAGAGGCGTGGCCTTTCCGTCCTTGAAATATGTGGAGCAGACGCGCAGGACTTCATCCGGAGCACCCTTGGTGTATTGGATTATGGCTTTTTCCGTTCTGTGAACGGTGGTCATCATTTTGCGTTTTGAATCAAACGGAACCTCGCCTATTCTCGGTTCATCCTCCGTGAGGTAGTATTTCATGAGGCCGAGAGATTTGGCCCAATAAACGAGGGCGTTTTCGGTAGGCTCGCCGGTAACCGTGCCGTCAGTGTCGAGCTCTGCGTCACAGCACAGCGCCATTGCTGTAGCGAGCATTTCCTTGTTTTCGCCGTAGTGCTCGACAACGGTCATCTTGTTCTGAGTGAGGGTTCCAGTTTTGTCGGAGCAGATTATCTGGGCACAGCCGAGAGTCTCGACTGCGGTGAGCTTGCGGATAATCGCGTTCTTTTTGCTCATGTTTGTAACGCCGATGGAAAGCACTATCGTAACGACTGCGACAAGTCCTTCAGGAATCGCCGCCACTGCGAGGCTCACAGCAATCATGAAGCTGTTGAGAACTACTCCCGCGTTCAGCTGACCCTCGCGGATGAGACTAACAGCGAAGATGACTGCGCATATACCGAGTACAAGCCAGGTGAGTATTTTGCTGAGCTGAGCAAGCTTTTTCTGAAGGGGAGTCAGCCCTTCCTCCGCGTTTTCAAGCGCGTTTGCTATCTTGCCCATTTCGGTTGCCATTCCGGTATCGGTTATCACGGCGGCACCGCGTCCGTAGACAACGGTACTGCCCATGTAGACCATGTTCTTGCGGTCACCGAGCGGAACGTCCTTGCTTTCGGTAAGGTTAATAAGGTCGATGAATTTGTCGACAGGGACACTTTCGCCGGTCAGAGCCGCTTCCTCAATCTTCATGCTGTTGGATTCGATGATGCGTCCATCGGCAGGAACCGCGTCTCCCGCTTCGAGAATCACGACATCGCCGACAACAATATCTTCGCTCTTGATGACAGTAATTTTACCGTCACGGAGGACCTTGCTGGTTGCGGACGCCATCTCCTGAAGAGCTTCAAGCGCTTTTTCAGCCTTATTCTCCTGATAAACGCCCAAAGCGGCGTTCACTATCACCACAAACATGATTATGAAAACATCTGCAAAGCCCTCGTTTGAATAAGAGGAGGTAACTGCCGAAATTACGGCCGCTGCTATGAGCATGATGATCATAGGGTCCGCCATCTGCATGAAGAAACGCTTGATAAGCGAGTCCTTTTTGCCCTCTGCCAACTTATTTTTGCCGTTTTCTTCTAGCCGTTTTTCGACTTCCGCCGAGCTGAGGCCGGCACGCGTGCTCTTCACTTCCGCCAGAACATTGTCGGCCTCGCTGCAATAATACTTCATTAATTTGCCTCCATCATCAAAGAATTGAAACCGGGTGACATCGCCGCTTACAAAAAAGACCCATGGACAGGCGGCGCCTATCCATGAGTCTGGTCATTTAATACAAGCCAGGCGGATTAACCGTCATGAATGTTGACTTGAACCGCTTAAAAGCGCTGACTACTCCCCCACGGAGATTAGGATTATTTTAGCACTCCCTGTCACCTTTGTCAAGTTTGGGAGAGGACCGCCGAATACATTTCAGACCGGCTCTATGATTACTCCGTACCCGTATTATTTTAAGGATTGCTTCAGCTGCTCATACAGCTCAACTATGCGGAATTTGACCCGATATTCCTCGCCGTCGCAGGTTATGAGCTTTTCGGTTTCGTCTGACAGTCCGGAAAATGCATTTTTGTCTTCGACAGAGGTCATGCAAAGAGGGGGAAACACGACGCACCACCAGTTGTGACCAAGACCTGCGCCCAATATGATTTTCAGAGAAATATAGTCTCCGGCAGGAAGAGCAAAGCCTTCATAGCTGCGGGTCGGGTAGCTTTCCATGCAAATCTGAGCTTTTACAGAATAATATTTTCCGCTGCCGCGCAGACAGGCTTCAGCCACCCTGCAGAGCTGCGGAAGTGAGCTTTCGATGATGCTCTCCGCTTCATTAAGGTCGGAGGCTTTGTCCAGCATGGGCGTAAGGACTTCGAGCATACTGTCGCGTACCCTAAGTTTGGCCGCCTGGTCGCCGGTGCTGTCGGAGTTCGCTATTACATGGAGCCTAATAAGCTCGCCGGAGATTCGGCTTTGTTCAGCCTTTGCGAAAAGTCCCACGCAGAAAGTAACGCAGAGAGCAACCAATAATGATATTTCCCATATTTTAAGATGTTGCTTCATAAAAAAACCGCCTTATGTATTGAACGGAAAGGCGGTTAAAATGTTAAATACCCACGATGTGA
>JASDTK010000221.1:8823-11147 GCA_041891555.1 Oscillospiraceae bacterium | reverse complement strand
TTTTGCTGTTGTGGAATATTTCCGGCGTAGTATAACTCAAAACAAGAAGTATTTACGAAGCCGCCCTGCCGTTAAGATTATTCATATTATCGACGGCTTGTCATCGTAATATACAATCGTCCCTAAAAACGGATCAGATTGCTATTACTCCCTGCGGTGAGGCAATAAAAACCTCCGGATAGCGTTCGTTCAGCAACTTGAAAGAGCGCTTAGCCATATCCTCATTGTCAAAGATACCGAAGACCGCGGAGCCGGTTCCCGTCATCACGGCGCCCAGCGCGCCGCTGTCAAGCAGCAGCTTTTTGATATTCGGGATATCGTCCGGTTTCGGAGGCAAAACGTCCTCAAATACATTGTACATTCTTCGGCAGACTCCCTGAAGGTCGCCGCTTAAAAGCGAAGATACAAGCCCCGGTGTGTCTGGGTGGTATTTCACCGAAACAAGGTCAATTTTTGAGAAAAGCTCCGGCGTCGAAACTGAAAACTTTGGCTTGACTATGATAAAGCGGCAGTCGGGAATAGGCGGCAGATCCGAAAGAGCTTCGCCCCTTCCTTCGGCAAGAGCGGTTCCGCCCGCAACGCAGAAGGGTATATCCGAACCGAGTGAAGCACCCAGGCTTTCAAGCTCAAGCCTTGAAAAGGGTTTGTCCGTAAGCTTGTTGAGCGCGCGGAGAACCGCAGCTCCGTCGGCCGAGCCTCCGCCCATGCCGGCGCAGACCGGGACGCGTTTCAATATGTTGATGTCAGCGCCAGCTGCTTTTCCGCCAAGTTCTGCAAAGAAAGCTTTTGCGACCTTAACGGCTATATTTCGATCATCTGACGGCAGAAAGCGCAGGTTTGTGGAAACATTGACGGCGCCGTCTTCACGGAGAGAGACAGTCACATCATCGCAGAGTGAGACGGACTGCATGACCATTCGCATATCATGGTAGCCGTCTGTACGTTTTGAAATGACGTCGAGCGAAATGTTGAGCTTTGCGTAGGCTTTTTCTAATATCGTTTCTATAAACTAACATTCCCTTCGGCATAATTTGTTCGCCTATCGACTATTTTAGCTCGAAAAGCGAGGGCATAAGCATGATTCCGGCGGGCAGATAAGGCCCCTTGAGACCGTTTGCCTCAGAATAAGAAAGTCCTGCTTGTGTATCCTTGTTGCTGTCGTATATAATATATGGTACAGGGTCGCCATCATGCTGACGATTGCTTGTCAGAGTCTTATGATCGCTCAGAATTAACATGCGGAAAGATTCGCCCTTCGCCTTCAGCCCCTCGCACAGCGGCATAACCACGCGGCTGTCCAGCCATTCGATGGCCTGTATTTTGCCCTTGAGATCTCCGCAGTGAGTGCACTCATCAGGTCCTTCAAGATGCACCGCGGCAAAGTCGTGCGTATCGAGCGCGTCAAGAGTGGCCCGAACCTTGCCCTCGTAGTTTGTTTCAACCTCGCCGGTTGCGCCTTCGACCATTATTACGTCGAGCCCTGTAAGTCTTGCAATGCCGTGACAGAGTGGAACGGCGGAAATAACGGCGCCTGTTTTGCCGTACTGTTCGGTGAAGCTCGGAAGCTTTGCCGCGGTGCCTTCAGCCCAGAACCAGATTGCGTTGCCGGGGAGCTTGCCTTCTTTTCTGCGGGACACATTGAACGGATGGTTCTGCAGAAGCTCATTAGCCTTTTTCATCAGCTCCGTCAGGACGGTGGCGTTTGCACAGCCTTTCGGGAGATAGTCTGATACCAGCTCACCTATATGGTCATGCGGAGGAGCAAGCTCCAGACCTTTGATATCGACCTGTTTCTGTACTGCGATATGACGGTAGGATTCAGTGGGGTAAACACACATTCCGGCTTTGTCCGAGAGCGCTTTGAACTCGGAATGAGAAAAAAGGTAGTCGACCAGTTCAACGCCCTGTTTTTCGCATAAACCACCGCCGGAGTGTGAAACTATGCGTTTATTTTCGAAGGGGACAGTCTCGTCGTCCGTTAGCGTAACATTGTTGCAGCGGTAGGCGGCGTCGCCAAGCGAAAGGGATATGCCCTGCGCGGCTACTTCGAGTGGAGCTCTTCCGGAATAGCAGTAATGCGGGTCACAGCCGAAGATTGACATTATAGCAGTGTCGCTTCCGGGAGGAAAACCCTCAGGTACGTTCAGAACGCTGCCGAGTACTCCGTGTTCCGCGAGAGCGTCGATATACGGCTTTTTCGAAACCTCGAGCGGCGTACGGCCGTTAAGTTCGGGAACGGGATTATCCGCCATGCCGTCGCCTATCACCAATATATACTTCATCTTAAATACACCCCTAAAGTTTATATAAATGCTTGCTGATTC
>JASDTK010000221.1:6846-8813 GCA_041891555.1 Oscillospiraceae bacterium | reverse complement strand
CCAGAGGGCATTTGAATGCAATATTAATAAAAAATAGCCCCAGTTTTTAAAGATTACAGTTAGAATTTTCGAAATCCTACCATTATAGTAATACTATCAAACCCTAAAATAAAAGCAACCTTTCCCACACATTCCGTTACAAACTATAATATCTCAAATTAAATAGCTAAAACCCCAGTCCCATTATAAACTAATTTTTTGGTCATGCAAATAACCAGAATTGAATTTCTGTGCAGATAGCGACAGTTTTTAAATAAATTTGCAGATATGGACAAATCACTTGTGAGTTTGAATAAATATTCGTATATTATGCCATTTGATTTTCCCGATTCCAATGGTAATATGATTGAAGCATAGCAGAAAAGAGGGATTAGAATGACCCCAGTAGAGATACTCAATAAAATTGTTGAAGCCGAGAGCAACGCGCGCGCCGTATCAGATGAGGCGAGCAAACTCCGCGAGGGCTTTGACAGCTATGTAAACGAGCAGATTGAAGCGCTGCGAAAGCAGTATTTCGAGAAGGCGGAGGAAGCAATCGCGCAGGCAAAAAACAGCGAGGCAGCCCGAGCGGACGCCGAGATTGCAGAGCTGGATAAAAAACTGGAAGCTGAGCTCGCCACACTGAAGGCCTTTTACGATAAGGAAAGGGAACCCATCGTACAAAAAATATTCAAACTGGCGGTGGATGTCGATGCTTAAGCAGCAGATGGAATACGGCGCCGTTTCTGCCAAGGTCATGGCGATGTATGGAAAGATGCTCAAGGATGACGACTGGCACAGGCTCTGCGATTGCAAGAGTGTCACCGAAATATGTGCCATACTCCGAAACCACAAGGGCTGGAGCAAGGTCATGTCCGAAATCCCTCCGACTCCGACTACGAAGATGCTGGAGACGGCTGTCCGCAAGAGTGTTTACGAGGACTACGAAAAGCTCTACAAGTTCCTTCAGGTCGAGGACAAAAAGTATCTGAGATTTTTTCTGTACCGAGCCGAATACGATTTCATACTCGACGCCTTGAAAGAGAAAAGCTCCTCGTCTCTCCTGCCGAAGACTCTGAGCCTGACGGACTATATGAAGAAAAACAGCTCCGTGGATATAGACGCGCTTGAGCACAGCAGAAATCTTACGGAAATACTGAACGCAGTAAAGGACAGCATATATTATAAACCGCTTACGGAACTGAAACTGAACCCCGAAACCGGAAAACCGAGCTACTGGGAAGCGGGAGTTGTGCTTGAAAACGCATATTATAAGGCGATATTTTCTTATCTATCCAGACAGTACAAGGGACTCGGCAGGGAAAAGCTTAAGGATACTCTTGGTCTGGAAGCAGACCTTATTAATATAACCGGCATAATCAGGATTCAGCGGAGCTTCCACTCCTCTCTGGAGCGGGCGAACGAACTTCTGATTCCAATAACCCATCACCTTAAGCCGGAACTAATAAACGCTCTGCTGGAAGCAAAAAGCGAGGCCGAAGCGCTGGATATACTGCGTAGGTCGCCGCTCGGGAAGCATCTTGAGGGAGCGGATACGGGAAAAATCGAGAGCATTTTCTATAATTCGATGGAAAGCTTCTGCCGCAAGCTGCTGAGAACAGCCGGAGCGGATGTGAGCATTCCGCAGGCATATCTGGTTCTGAAGGAACTGGAGTGCAAGAAGCTCAATAGGGTCATCGAGGCCGTAAGCGTCGGTGTTGACCCTAAAAACGTTATTTGACTCTTCATATAGCATGAAAAAAGGAGGTCTAAAACGATGTCGGTAGAAGCGATGACCATGGTAACGCTCTCCGGACCCGAAAAGATGGTCGATACCGCAGTACAGAGCCTCGTTGTGAACAGGGAATTCCATCCTGAAAACGCAATAAAGATTTTGTCGGGTGTTAAGGAGCTTGTTCCTTTCGACGCGGTAAACCCATATTCGGATCTGCTGGCCAGGTCAAAGGAAATTGCAAAAACTCTGGGTC
>JASDTK010000221.1:0-6836 GCA_041891555.1 Oscillospiraceae bacterium | reverse complement strand
CTTGACGAAGCGAAGGATTATCTGAACGGTCTTTCGTCCAGAGTAACGGATATAAAAGAGGAGAAGGAAGAGAAAACTCTCCTTATCAAGAATAACGAAGTCGTCGGCGAGCAACTTTCCCACTTCGCCGCCTTCAATGTGGAACTCCATGACCTTTTTACAATGAAATACCTGAAGTTCCATTTCGGAAGAATTCCGAATGAAACATACAGAGATTGCCTGAAGATCATAGACGAGAGGCCCGACGTGTACTTTCTGACCTCAGGCAGGGACGACCACTGGACCTACGGAGCGTATTTTGCGCTGCCTGAGGCCTACGGAAAAATCGAAGCGATCTTTTCGTCGATGGGTTTCGAGCGTATCAGAATCGATGTAAAGGGCAGTGTCGAGGACACGGCAAACGAAGTCATGAAGCGGCTTGAAAAAGAGAGAGCCGACGCTGCCGAGCGCATTAAGGCGCTCGACGAAGAGCTTTCTGCAATAAAGCAGACTGAAAGCGAAAAACTGCTCCTCCGCTATTCATGGCTCAAATATGAAAACGATTCCTTTGATATTCTGACCTATGCGGGCCGGCGTCACGGAAAATTCTATATCATCGGGTGGATTCCCAAAAGCATTTCAGAAAAATATGCTGAAGAATGCGAAGCTTTCAGAGGGTTTGCCTGTTTTCTGACTGACCCGAAGGAAATCAGAAGCAATCCTCCGCCTGTGAAATTCAAAAGAGGCTTCCTTTCGGATATTTACCAGCCATACCTTGAAATGTACGGGCTGCCGGCATATGGCGAAATCGATCCGCGTCTTTTCCTCGGCATAACATACACCGTGATTTTTGGAATCATGTTCGGCGACGTGGGACAGGGCTTATCGCTCGCCGTTCTCGGACTGCTGCTGTGGAGAATGAAAAAAGTCTGGCTCGGACGCATTGTAGGGCTTTGCGGATTGTCCGCGACGGCCTTCGGCTTTGTTTACGGCAGTGTGTTCGGGAATGAAGAGCTTTTTCCGTGGGGCTTCAAAGTCCTCGAGGACGGCAATACGATCAAGATACTGTTAATTGCAGTCGTAATCGGCGCGGCGCTTCTGATGATTTGCATGATAATGAACATTATCAACGGCATAAGACAAAACGATCTTAAGAAGATTTTCTTTTCACCAAACGGCGTAGTCGGGTTTGTGTTCTATATGGGGATTGCGGTCGGTGTCATATTCAAGACCGTGCTCGGCAAAGACATATTTACGGCTCCTTTCATAATAGGAGTAATTGCAATTCCGCTATTCCTGATTTTTGCCGCGACGCCGCTTACAAACCTAATTAAGGGCGAAAAGGAATGGATGCCCGAATCCGTGGGGATGTTCTTTGTTGAAGGTTTCTTTGAAATGTTCGAAACGCTTTTATCCTACGTTTCCAACACCGTTTCTTTCCTTCGTGTAGGTGCATTTGCGATAAGCCATGCGGGAATGATGATGGTCGTGTATATGCTTTCGTCCGGTGCGGGCGGCAGCCATAGCATAGGCGGTCTGATATTCGGCAACATCTTTGTCACGGGCCTTGAAGCGATGCTTGTCTGCATACAGGTTCTTCGTCTTGAATATTACGAGATGTTTGGACGCTTCTACCAGGGCGGCGGTATAAAATTCAGCCCGAAGATAATAAATTACAAAGCCGTTGAACAGTAAGCGGCAGAAAAAAGAAAAACAACTTAATTTTTGGAGGTCGTCATTATGAAAATACTTATTACCGCTATTGTAATGCTTCTTGCTGTTGCGCTCCCTCTCGTTGCCATCTATGTCCGTGCCAAGCACGGGAAAAAGGGCAGGTCTCCTCTCGTAGTCAATTTGTGCTGCTTCTTCGGCCTTCTGGTCATAGGCTGCGTGTACTGCTTCTCCCAGTCCGCCGAGGCGGCTGAGGCGGCTGCAACGACTGCTGCTGCTGCGGCTGACGGACTTTCCAAGGGACTGGGTTATATCGGTGCGGCTCTCGCGGTCGGACTTTCCGGTATAGGCGGAGGTATAGCGGTTGGCGCGTCTTCATCCGCGGCACTGGGCGCAATCTCCGAGAACGACAGTATATTCGGAAAATCACTGATCTTTGTCGGCCTTGCGGAAGGTATTGCACTTTACGGCCTGCTGATCGCCTTCATGATTATCTCCAGCTTATAAGCTGATATTGGGAGAATATAGCCATGCGTATGTTTGCCGTTGCCGATGAGCTCGATGTATTGACAGGGCTGCGGCTTTCGGGAATCGAAGGAAAGCTGGCAGCCGACCGGAAGGAAGCCGAGGCGTGTGTCAGCGAGGTCGAGCAAAACCCGCAGATTGCCGTTCTTCTTATAACCGAGAACTGCGCCGCGATGATACCCGAAACGGTGAAGAGACTTAAACTCAGCTCTCTGAATCCGCTGCTCGTTGTCATACCGGGTACGGCGGGCTCATCCCGCGCCAAGGATTCCATAACATCACTCATCAGAGAAGCTATAGGAATCAAGATTTAACAGGATTTCCGCACTTATTTGCATGCACATGGAGGTGCGAAACAATGCCGATGCAGGATACAGATAAAAAGCTTGTGGCTTTTACGGACACAATTATAGCCGAGGCAATGGACGAGGCGAACAAGATAACCTTTGAGCTTCGAGACAGGCAGAACGCTATGATTAAGGACGCAGAGACGGCGATTGCCAATGATGCCGACAGATACAGAAAATCCTCAATTGCAGAGATACGCGCGAGCGAGGAGAGAAGGATTTCGGCTAAGCTCAACAGCAACAAGCATACACTTCTCGAATACCGTGAAGCTTGGGCTAACGAAATGCACAAGCAGGTACTGGGCAGAATAAACGACTTTACGGCGTCAGGCGCTTACCTGCCGCATTTGCAGGAGCTGCTCAAAAAAGCTATAGACACTCTGGGCTACGGCTTATCTGCAGAGGTAATTCTGCGGCCTGAGGATATGCGCTATGCGGATGAGCTGATTAAATCAACCTCAGGGGTCAGCCTTGCTTTCACGGAGGGAGATTTCTCTCTTGGCGGACTTCGGGTGGTTTGCCACTCCAAAGGACAGCGCATCGACATGAGCTTTGACACCGCCCTGAGTGATATGGTAGGTCATTTCTCGGAGATCGCGGGTCTGAAAATGGATTGACAGCCTTACGGCTTTTCACAGCGACTTAAAATAAACTTCGGCGCGCCGATGAATTATCTCCAAACGGAGGATTCTGTATAATGGATACGAACAGTTATTATGTATATGGGGTGAACGGTCCCGTCATTACCGTGCGCGGCGGAAGAAGTCTGCCGATGATGAGCCTCATCTATGTGGGAGAAGATAGAATCCCGGGTGAGGTCGTCAGCGCAAACGGCGATACGACCGTCGTGCAGGTCTATGAATCGAGCGCGGGCCTTTCGAAGGGACAGCCGATTTTTCCTACGGGAAGTCCGATGTCCGTGCTTCTGGGTCCGGGGATGATCTCCAACATCTACGACGGAATTGCAAGACCCTTGCGTGCGGTCGCGGATTTGGCGGGCAATTTCATCACAAAGGGAATCACGCTTCCGGCGCTTGACACCGAAAAGCTCTGGGACATCAAAATTGACGCAAAGGAAGGCGCAGACGCAGTCGGCGGAATGATTTTCGCAAGGACGCAGGAATCTGTCGCGGTTGAACACCGCAGCATGGTTCCGCCGGAGCTGCACGGAAAATTCGCGGACGTTAAGCCGGACGGACAGTATAAGGTGACGGACGTTATCGCGAATGTTGTCGATGAGCGCGGTAAAAAGACTCCGCTTACGCTTGCACAGGAATGGCCTATAAGGCGTTCACGTCCCTGCGCGAAGAGACTTCCTATAACAAGACCGCTTGTCACGGGGCAGCGCGTAATTGATACGCTTTTCCCAGTCGGCAAGGGCGGCTGCGCCGCAATACCCGGCCCCTTCGGCGCGGGAAAAACGATGGTTCAGCACCAGCTCGCAAAGTGGTCGGACGCGGATATTATCGTCTATCTCGGCTGCGGCGAGCGCGGCAACGAGATGACTCAGGTGCTCGACGAATTTGCGGAGCTCAAGGACCCCAAAACGGGACACCTGCTGATGGAGCGCACAATTCTTATCGCGAACACGTCGAATATGCCTGTCGCGGCGCGCGAGGCCTCGATATACACCGGCATGACGATTGCAGAATACTACCGCGATATGGGCTACCATGTCGCGCTGATGGCGGACTCGACCTCCCGTTGGGCGGAGGCTCTGCGCGAGATTTCGGGACGCCTCGAGGAGATGCCGGCGGAGGAAAGCTTCCCCGCGTATCTGCCTTCAAGGCTCGCAGGCTTCTATGAACGCGCGGGCTATATGGAAACCCTTTCGGGACTCGAAGGCTCCGTCACGGTTATCGGAGCCGTATCCCCGCAGGGCGGCGATTTCTCGGAGCCCGTAACCCAAAACACAAAGCGTTTTATCCGCACCTTCTGGGCCCTTGACCGAAGCCTCGCTTACGCGAGACACTTCCCGGCTATCAACTGGACGACTTCATATTCGGAGTATTTTCTGGACATCAAGGACTGGTATGAGGCAAATTTCGGGCAGGGTTTCACAAAAATGCGCCAGCAGATCATCGACATTCTGAGCAAGGAATCCTCTCTCATGGAGATAGTCAAACTCATCGGCTCGGATGTACTGCCGGATGACCAGAAGCTGATAATTGAAACAGCAAAGGTGATACGTCAGGGCTATCTGCAGCAGAACGCCTTCCATAAGACGGATACCTACATGCCGCCCGACAAGCAGATGGTAATGCTCGAAGTGATACTCTACCTCTACGACGAAGCCAGAAAGCTTATCGCGAAGAACATACCCCTGAATCAGCTTACCGAAACAGGAGTTTTCAGCACCCTGTATAAAATGAAGTTTGATTTGGGCGAAGGTCAGACCAAGGAATACTTTACTAAGATTGTGGACGACGCCGTCTCAAAGGTTCTTGCAAGAAACGAATAGAAGAAGGTGACAGACCTTGAGAATTGAATATACGGGACTATCAGAAATGCAGGGCTCCCTCATAGCGCTTGAGGGCGTTTCGGATGTTGCTTACGACGAGCTTGCTGAGATTACACTGGGCAGTGGTGAAAGACGCTACGGACGTGTCATCAAAATCGATGGCGACAGAGTTGTTCTTCAGGTTTTTGAAGGCACAACAGGTATCGATATGGAGCGTGTAAATACTCACTTTACCGGAAAGCCGATAAACCTGCCCCTCTCAAAAGAAATACTCGGACGCATTTTCGACGGCGCGGGAAAACCGCTCGACGGACTGCGCGAGGTCTTTCCGGACGAGCTCCGCGATATCAACGGCTCGGCTATTAACCCTGTCCGCCGCATGTATCCGAGAAGCTGTATCATGACCGGAATATCCTCGATTGATGCGACTTCGACGCTGATAAGGGGACAGAAGCTGCCGATCTTTTCCGGTGCCGGCATGAGCCACAACGAGCTTGCCGCCCAGATTGTGCGTCAGGCGCATACTATGGATTCAGACGAGCAGTTCGCGATAGTGTTCTGCGCGATGGGCGTCAAGAACGACACCGCCGAATTCTTCAGGAAGGATTTCCAGGAATCCGGCGCTCTCGGAAGAGTTGTCATGTATCTGAACATGGCATCAGACCCGATAATCGAAAGAATTCTTGCACCGCGCTGCGCGTTGACCGCCGCTGAGTATCTTGCTTTCCGCCACGGCTACCACGTTCTCGTTATCCTGACGGATATGTCCAGCTACTGCGAGGCTCTGCGCGAATTTTCCTCCTCAAAGGGCGAAATTCCCTCCAGAAAAGGCTTCCCGAGCTACATGTACTCCGACCTTGCGTCGGTCTATGAGCGTGCGGGCATGATTTACGGGGAAAAGGGCAGCGTCACGCAGGTACCAATACTTACGATGCCGAACGACGATATTTCTCACCCGATACCCGATCTTACGGGCTACATCACGGAGGGACAGATAGTTCTCTCCCGCGATCTGGAGCAGCAGGGTATTTATCCGCCGGTCGCAATCTTGCCGTCCCTGTCCCGCCTTATGAAGGACGGAACGGGCGAGGGCTACACCCGAGAGGATCACGCCGACCTTTCAAACCAGCTGTTTGCCTCATACAGCGCGGTTGCCGATGCTAGAAGCCTTGCCTCCGTCATCGGCGAAGACGAGCTGTCGGATATCGACAAGCTCTATGTGCAGTTCGGCAAGCGCTTTGAGAATGATTTTGTCGCTCAGGGAATAAGAGAGAACAGAACGCTTGAGCAGACTCTCGATTTGGGCTGGCAGCTGTTATCGATGCTGCCGAGAAGCGAGCTTGGACGCGTATCCGACAAGCTGCTGGATAAGTATTACAGAGGGGCGAAATAAGTGTTTTTGCACCCTACTTCGTATCGGGGAGGTGTCCGGTAAATGGCAAATCTGCCGCCGACGAAAGGCAATCTCATAGCCGTAAAGCGTTCACGTTCGCTCGCGGAAACCGGCTTCGATCTGATGGACAAAAAGCGCAACATCCTGATACACGAGATGATGTCGCTCATCGACAGCGCTTCCGTGCTACAGAGCCGTATCGACGCTACCTTCAGCGAAGCATACCTATCAATTCGCCTTGCGAACATCTCAATGGGCGGAGCCGAGGAAATTGCGGATGCCATGCCTTGTGATGATTCTGTTCGTGTCAGATACCGCAGCGTCATGGGCGTAGAACTGCCGACAGTCACATCAACGCTGAGCGACACAAGCGTTTTGCCCTATGGCTTTCTGGGTACTACCTCCGCGCTGGACGATGCGTATAAAAAATTTACCAAGGTCAAGGAACTGACTCTGGAGA
>JASDTK010000220.1:0-15259 GCA_041891555.1 Oscillospiraceae bacterium | reverse complement strand
AGTATATGCACATCATGGATAGAAAGGACTAAGCGCCCTTATGTCCCCTTTCACGCATAACAAAAAAAGGACTTCTCTTAATTGAGAAGTCCTTTTTTTGTTAAGTACGCCGCTCAAGTATTATAAGCACCTTTGCTCATCTTTTGGCTGATTTAAAAGTAAATTACTTATGTCCAAAAAATAGTCCAAAGACTTGCCGATAACCGTTCCGGCAAAAGGCCGGAACCGAATCAAGCCAAACAGTTAAGCCTGTTCCTCTCTCATCTTTGCGAAGCACTCGCTGCAGTAGACAGGTCTGTCGGACTTCGGCTCGAAAGGAACCTTTGCTTCCTTGCCGCAAGCGGCACAGGTTGCAGTGTAGTACTCGCGGGGACCGCGGGCTACGTTCTTTCTCGTGTCGCGGCAAGCCTTGCAGCGCTGGGGCTCGTTTTGGAAGCCGCGCTCTGCATAGAACTCCTGCTCACCGGCGGTGAAGGTAAATTCCTGTCCACATTCCTTACATACTAACGTTTTGTCCTCGAACATTTTGAATCCTCTCTTTGAAAAAGACTTGCCCTATCGGGCATTTTTATTGCGAACAGCCCTTGCTGTTATCGCCGGGATAAAGGTTTTGCGCGAGCTTACGCCGTATGCGCTGGACGGCATTGTCAACGGACTTCTCAGTTTTTCCGCATATCTCCGCAATGTCGGAGTATGACAGACCACTGAGGTAAAGATGCAATATCTCAACTTCAAATTTTGACAAACACCGCGAATAGGTCTTAATTATCTCATCTGCGCCTTCCCTCGCCAAAACCTGCTCCTCGGGAATACGCCTATAAGCATCGCCGTAAGATACCGCGCTGGAACTAATTTCATCTGAGAGGACATCATCGAATGACACCATGTCATTAAGAGGCTCATGCTTCTTGCGGGAAGCGCTTTTTATTGCCGAATATATCCGCCGCTTGACACAAATTTCGGCATATGTTTTGAAGGCGGTGTTCATGGATAAATCAAATTCTCTTATTGCGGATATTAGGCCAAGCATACCTTCCTGAATAAGGTCCTCGCCGTCGCCGCCGACTAAAAAGAATGGCCTGGAACAAATCTTGACCAAACGGGCATAGCGTAGAGCAAGCTGTTCCTCAGCGATTTTATCACCAGATTCAGTCATGCTCAGCAACTCGTTATCACTGAGATTAGAATATTTTTCCATAATACCAATCCATTAATCCCTATACGTCCGTAATTGTAGTATAATATTTACAAAAAGTCAAGTAAATACCTCTTATAAATTTACATTTTCATAATTTTTTGACAAACTGCCGATATAGGACGAAAGTCTGCGAGCAACTTCCTCCAGAGTCTTTTCATCGGCTGCTTCGACCATGACTCTTATTAGGGCCTCCGTACCGGACGGACGAACGAGTATTCTGCCCGTGCCTCCGAGAGCTTTCTGCTCGTCTTCGATCATTTTTTTAAGGCTCTCGTCCGACATAATACGTTCCTTAACGTCGTTGCCGCCCTCAATGGAAATATTGCGCAGTATCTGAGGGTAAGTCGGAATCTCTGCGGCAAGCTCTGAGAGCTTTTTGCCGCTTCTGCTCAGCACGCCCAGAAAACGCGTTGCCGCAAGCTGTCCGTCTCCTGTCGTCGCGTAATCCAGAAAAATCATGTGACCTGATTGCTCTCCGCCGAGATTGAAGCCGTTTTCAAGCATCATCTCAAGCACATTTCTGTCACCAACGGCAGCACAACGAAGGTCTATGCCGTTTTTACCGCAATACTCATGGAAGCCGAGATTGGACATAACGGTTGCGACTATGGCGTTTTTACTAAGTTTTCCTTCAGCAATCATGGCTTTGCCGCAGATTGCCATTATCTTGTCGCCGTCTACAAGCTGCCCGTTTTCATCAACCGCAAGACAGCGATCCGCATCCCCATCAAAGGCAATGCCAAGGTCATACCCGCCCGCTACAACCATGCGTCCGAGCCCCTCAATATGCGTTGAGCCGCAGTTTGCGTTAATATTGCAGCCGTCCGGATGATCCTTTATGAGTTCGAGGTCAAGAGGAAACCTTCCGAATATATCGTTGACTGTCCTGGCCGCCGCTCCGTTTGAGCAGTCTATCATAAGCTTGAGCTTACCTATGCGTCCTTCGGCAACGGATACGATATGTTCAATATAGCGGTCAACGCACTCGTGTCCTCTGGTCAATACTCTGCCGATATCACCGTTCTGCTTTTCAGTCAGCGGTTCGTAAGAGTCAATGAGCTGCTCTATTTTGCCTTCCAGCTCGTCGCTGAGCTTGAATCCGCTGCTGTTGAATATTTTTATTCCGTTGTGTTCATAGGGGTTGTGTGAAGCGGAAATAACTATGCCCGCGTCAGCCTTGCTGTCCGTGGTTATATAGGCCACAGCGGGAGTAGGTATAATGCCCAGAGGCATAACGTCCGCTCCGGCGGAGCAGAGCCCCGCTGTTATAGCGGCTTCGAGCATATCTCCGGAAATCCTAGTGTCCTTCCCTATAGTCACAAAAGGTTTTCTTGTTTCTTTTAATTCCTCGGCGAGCACCATCGCTGTCGCCTGACCGACTTTAAAAGCAAGCGCGGCGTAAAGATCCTTATTTACTATCCCGCGAATTCCGTCGGTTCCAAAATATTTACCCAAGTGGTTATCCTCCAAATAATATGCTTATGCCGCCCGTGCCGCAGATAGCAGACAATAGTATCATATTCTCTTTATATCTCGATCTGCTGCTGTCCAAGGTATTCGATTCCCAGATGGTCGTACGCCTTTTTCGTGATACAGCGCCCTCTCGGCGTGCGTGTCAGGAAGCCCTGCTGCAGAAGATAGGGCTCATAGACGTCCTCGAGTGTAACCGATTCCTCGTTTATGGTCGCCGCAAGCGTCTCAAGCCCCACAGGGCCGCCGCCGTAAAATTCAATTATACTTCTGAGCATACGTCTGTCCAGCGAGTCCAACCCGAGCTTATCGACTTCAAGACGCGTCAGAGCCTCATCCGCAACATCACGGGTAATTACGCCGTCCGCGCGTACCTGAGCATAGTCGCGCACACGGCGGAGCAGTCTGTTCGCGATTCTTGGCGTACCGCGGCTTCGGCAGGCGATTTCGTGCGCGCCGGCTTCATCAATTTCGATTCCCAATATGTCCGCGCTGCGCCTGACGATGAGCTGCAGCTCTTCAGGTGTGTAGAGCTCCAGACGCAGGGTTACACCGAAACGGTCGCGCAGGGGCGCTGTGAGCTGTCCTGAGCGCGTTGTAGCGCCGATGAGCGTAAACTTCGGCAAGTCAAGCCGTATCGAGTTCGCGGAGGGGCCCTTCCCGATGATTATATCAATAGCATAGTCCTCCATCGCGGGATAGAGTATCTCCTCCACGGTGCGGTTAAGCCTGTGTATCTCGTCGACAAAGAGTATGTCGTTTTCCTGCAGATTTGTGAGCAGCGCCGCGAGGTCACCCGGCTTTTCGATGGTCGGGCCGGAGGTTATGCGCATATTGACGCCCATTTCGTTAGCAATTATACCCGCAAGCGTCGTTTTTCCAAGACCCGGGGGCCCGTGGAGCAGCACATGGTCAAGCGGCTCTTTGCGCATCTTAGCGGCTTCTATAAAAATGCTCAGGTTTTCCTTTACCTTTTTCTGCCCGATATATTCCCTCAAAAAGCGCGGACGGAGCGAACCCTCGTTTGCATCCTCTGGCAGTATGGAGGTGGATGTGATGATTCTTTCCTCATCCTCGCCGGAATAGCTGATACTCACTTCTCACTCCCCCTATTTGATCATTTTTTTCAGCGACTGCCTGATGATGTCCTCAAGCGCCGTGTTTTCAACGTCAATGTCCTTCATCGCAAAGGAAATCTCACCGCTCGAATAGCCTAGAACAGTCAGCGCGGCAACGGCGTCTGAAAGCTTTGTACCGCCAACTGGAACGGAGGTAACCGTGCCGCCCTTTGTAAGTCCGACCGATTCCTTAGCTATCTTGTCCTTCAACTCGAGCAGGATACGCTGAGCGATTTTTTTGCCGATACCGGGAGCCGCCGTCAAAGCCTTCTCATCGCCGCTTATAACGGCCATCGCAAGCGCCTCCGGCGTAACGGAAGACAAGACGGATAGCGCCGCCTTCGGCCCGACGCCGGAAACGTCAATCAGCATTTCAAAACAGCGCTTTTCCTGTCTGTCATAAAAGCCAAAAAGGTCAAACGCGTCCTCGCGGACGTTTTCGTATGTATAGAGCTTTGTAGGTTCACCTATCTGCAGGTGGGAGAGCGTATTCACAGTCACGTTCAGGGCAAAGCCTATTCCCCAGCAGTCGATGACCGCGAGGTTCGGTTCTATAGCTGTAACTTTTCCGCTTATGTGGTAGAACAAGGACTGTCACCCCCGTTTTTTGCAATCAATGAGGTCGCGCTCCGCGCATGGCATATCGCGATGGCGAGAGCGTCCGCCGCGTCGTCCGGCTTCGGCTCGGATTTCATGCTGAGCAGGCGCTTAACCATGTATATGACCTGTTTCTTTTCAGCTCTGCCGTACCCGACAACGGACTGCTTGACCTGAAGCGGCGTGTACTCAAAGGTCGGAATCCCCGCCTTATGGCATGCAAGGATAATAACTCCCCTGCCGTGCGCGACCGAGATACCGGTTGTGATATTCGTATTGAAAAACAACTCCTCACAGGCTATAGCTTCAGGTGAGAAAGCCCCGATAAGCTCCGTTAAATCGTCATAGATATGGTCAAGACGGCTTGACAGACTGGTGTTTGCTGGAGTCGTTATAACCCCGTAATTCACAAGCGTCAGCTTCCCTCCGTCACTGTCTATGACTCCAAAGCCTACTGTAGCTATTCCGGGGTCTATGCCCAAAATACGCATTCATACCTCCGAACAGTACCCATATTTCATATCAGTTTATCATATTTACGCTAACTATTCAATGTATTTTTCCTTTATACATCAGTAAGATCTCTTTGGCTTAAACAAACTTAAAAAAACAATAATGGCGTCACCGTCCGCTCGGTGGCGCCATTATTATAACAGAACTCTGATTATATTCGTAAGTAACTACGCTCTCGGATGCGCCTTGTTGTATACGTCCTTAAGCTGCTTTTTCACAAGCTGTGAATAGACCTGTGTGGAGGATATATCGGCATGTCCAAGCATTTCCTGAATCGAGCGCAGATCCGCGCCGTTTTCGAGGAGGTGCGCCGCAAACGAGTGCCGCAGAGTGTGCGGTGTAATCGTCTTTTCGATTTTCGCCTTGACCTGATAGGTTTTTATTATCTTCCAGAAGCCCTGACGCGACATACGCTCTCCGCTGACATTTACAAAAAGCGAGGTCTCGTCGGTTGAAGCAATCATCTGAGGCCTGATAAACTCGGCGTATTCCGCCAGAGCGCGAATTGCAGCCGGATAAAGAGGAATAATTCTCTCTTTTTCGTGACCTTTGCAGCGAATGATACCGGCAGATAAATTGATGTCGTTCACATTGAGAGAGATAAGCTCACTGACACGAATTCCTGTTGCGTACAGAAGCTCCAGCATCGCTCTGTCACGGTAGCCTTTAAGGTCGGTGCATTCGGGCTGTTCAAGCAGCAATTCGACTTCCTTTCCTGTCAGTATCTGAGGAAGTCTCTGTACTGCTTTTTCTGGAACCAGGCCGACGGCGGGATTTTCATCTACAATTCCCTGAGAAATCAGGTACTTATAGAAGTTTTTAATCGACGCAATGCTTCTCGAAATAGTGGGCACAGACTTGCCCTGCGATTTTGACCAGCCAGTGTATTCGCAAAGCTCGTCTGAAGTCGCTGTTTCAAGGTTCTCGTCCGTATGGGTCTCAAGGAAATCCCCAAGCTGTCTTATGTCTCTTAAATAGGAACTGAGGGTGTTATCGGATGCCTTCTTGTCATTTATAAGATAACTCTCATATTTTTCTAAGCACTGAGCATTAGTCACGATAACGCCTCCTTTCGATAGCTTATGTAAGCAAGGATATCAGATATGGAACAAATTTTATCTCAATCAAAGTTCCGATTGCCAGAAACGGGACACAGGCCAGAAACCTTGCGTACAGCTTATCCTTTCGGGGCGCGGAGTTTCCTCTCACAAGATGCAGTATTCGCTCTGAGCTCTTGAAACCCTCAATCGAGATTACAAAAAAACACGCAAGAGAAAATATTGCCGGAATTCCTAATATAATAGCCGCCATAATTATTCCGTTATCGGGATACGCCGATATTATGGTAGCCGCGGTACAGCTAAGGGCGTAACCTCTTATACAGCTCAGCACGGGCAGCAAAGCCAGTCCGAGAAAAGAAGTGCCAAGTAAAAACGCAACCAGCTGAAACCGAGAATAATTGAAAAACAAACTAACGGGACTCTGCGAATTTATAACCGACGCGCCAGCATAGTCATTCAGAAATGAATCGAAACCGAAGAAGGAACCGATGAGGCTCCCTGCCAAGCAACCTGCTGAAAAACAAAGTATCAGAACAAGAAAGTATAACCTACCGTTCTTCTGGTACAAGGGTACGCCGCTGCCAAGTGAAAGATCCTTTTTAATCATTGCCGCACCGCCTCAACTCTAGTGATGGCAGCGTAGGGGATAATAACTCAATTTACATAACACTCTAATGTCGCCAATATAATACAAATTCAATCAGTTATCAAGCCTTTATGCGAAATAAAATGATTTTTGTTAATTATGACGAGATTTTATGTAAACAGTATTATGTCAACCTACGTAACTGCCCTTTCAAAAATCGTACAGAACACCTTGCTTTTTAGCAATATATAGAGTACGATTCTTTTTCAGTTACTATATATAGGTAATCATATTCAAATTATGTAAACTTTTTCTTAGTGATTACTATTTGTAATAATCATTTGCGAAGTCTCGATTTTTTGTTTTTTCTGTGCAATTTTAACACACCCCCAAAGCAGCCGCCCGCAACCGCCGCGATTATTATTCTCATTGTCAGCATCGCTTCATTGCCGTTTTTCCTGAAAAGCAGCGTTCCCAGCAGTATCATAACGGCATAAGCCGCAGCAGCTGTCAGTCCTGCCACAACCACTCCCCCACCCTGCCGGCCGGCACAGTATAGCCCGCTGACAGTTGCCCCAAGAATGACCGCAACCAAAATAAGCGTGTCCCTGAGCGTTTCGGTAAGCGTGCCGCTCAGCATCAGCACGGCCATAACAAATATAACGGCCATCGTTATTAACAAACCGAGAAAAGCGCCTTTTACCGAATATTGAATCAAACTTTTTTTATCCGCGCCTCTTTCTTTCTTCCTTGACTTTTTCATTATCCACCCTCCACATTTGATTAGTGATAAAAAATCCCCCGCGAAACAAGCCTATCAAAGCTTATTCAGCGGGGAATTCAACAATTACTATTTTAAACTATTATCGCGGCTTCAGAGCAAATTATTTGTCCTTCTTCGAAATTGCCCATTTTGCAACCTTGATACGGACCCTGTCCTCACCGGACTCGATCGTTATACTGTCGCCCGCGACACTAACGATTTCGCCCATGATTCCACCTATTGTGGTGACTTTGTCTCCGGTTCCGAGAGAACTTCTCATCTCTTCAACTTTTTTCTTTTTCTTGTTTTCCGGTCTTATCATAAAGAAGTAGAAAACACCAAATAGAACAACTATTGATAAGACGAACTGGATTGTTCCGCCGGAGCTGCTGGTTGTACCCGTACCGGTAGTTCCAAGCGCTGAGCAGCCAGCAAAGGCAAAGATCATCACCGCTGCAGAAGCAATGATTCCGATTATTCTCTTTATTGATCTCATTTAGTCGACCTCCTAGATTTGTGATTAGATTATATATGGCAATGTTTTCATTTGCAAGGTTTTTTATATTCTTCTGTCAAGCTTTTCCGAAAATTCTTCGCGGAAATCGGTAAAAGTACCGTTATCCAACTCAATACGTATTCTATCCATAAGTTTATTATAAAAATACAGATTGTGGATAACTCCGAAGCGCAATCCTAAAATTTCCCCCGCTTTCATAAGATGCCGGACATAGGCTCTCGAAAAGCTACGGCACACGGGGCAGTCACAGTGCGGGTCTATCGGCCCGTCATCCTCGGCGTATTTCTGGTTATTTATGTTAATAATTCCGTCCCAGGTAAAAAAGTGTCCGTGCCTGCCGTCGCGTGCCGGCATGACGCAGTCAAAGAAGTCTACTCCGCGCCAGACGCCTTCAATGATATTTGATGGTGTTCCGACACCCATGAGATAGCGCGGCTTGTCCTTGGGCATATGCTCTTCAACAAGCTCTATGGTATCGTACATCTCCTGATGACTCTCCCCTACCGCAAGTCCGCCGATGGCGTAGCCTTCAAGATTCAGCTCCGCAATCTGCTTCATATGCCGCACACGCAGGTCGGGAAAGACCGCACCCTGATTGATACCAAAAAGCACCTGCCCGGGATTTACGGCGTCCGGAAGTGCATTGAGCCTTGTAAGCTCCTCCTTGCATCTCACAAGCCAGCGGTATGTCCTGTCGCAGGACTTGTCACAATAATCGTAGGGCGAGGGTATCTTCACACACTCGTCGAAAGCCATCGCAATATCCGAGCCTAGATTTGACTGGATTCTCATACTATCCTCGGGGCCCATGAAAATCTTGCGCCCGTCGATGTGCGAGTTGAAGCTGACGCCCTCCTCCTTGATTTTCCGCAGCTCCGCGAGCGAAAAAATCTGGAAGCCGCCGCTGTCCGTCAGTATAGGCCCGTCCCAGCGCATGAACCTGTGCAGTCCTCCACGGCGCTTTATCATTTCGTCTCCCGGTCTGACATAGAGGTGATAGGTGTTTGAAAGCTCTATCTGGCAACCCAGCTCCTTTAGCTCCGGCGCTGATATGCCGCCTTTTATCGTGCCCTGAGTGCCGACGTTCATAAACACCGGCGTCTGAGCCGTGCCGTGAGGGCAGGTAAACTCGCCCCTGCGGGCGTGTCCTTCGGTTTTAATAACTTTGAACAAATGAATTCTCCTAATCGTTATTACTCAATCAGCATAGCGTCTCCAAACGAGAAGAAGCGGTATTTCTCCTCAACGGCCTTCGCGTATGCGTGAAGTATGTGCTCTCTTCCGGCAAGCGCCGAAACGAGCATCACGAGCGTACTTTCCGGCAGATGAAAATTTGTGACAAGCGCATCGATGCATTTGAAGCCGTAGCCCGGATAAATAAAAATATCCGTCCAGCCTGAGCCCTCGTCAAGCGTTCCGTCAGGCTTTGCAAAGCTCTCAAGAGTTCTGCATGAGGTCGTGCCGACAGCAAAGACACGCCCGCCGTTTTGCTTAGCCTCAGTCACTGTTTTCGCGGTTTCCGCGGGTATGACACAGAATTCGGAGTGCATCTCGTGGCTTTCAACGTCCTCGCACTTAACCGGCCTGAAGGTTCCTAGTCCGACATGTAGAGTGACATAGCATATTCTAACACCCTTTTCCGCAATTTTCTCCAGAAGTTCCTCAGTGAAATGAAGTCCCGCTGTAGGCGCTGCTGCGGAGCCGACTTCACGCGAGTAGACGGTCTGGTAGCGTTCCTGATCGACAAGCTCTGTCTTGATATAGGGCGGAAGAGGCATTTTTCCCAGATGCTCCAGCACCTCAAGGAAAATACCCGTATATTCAAATTTTAGCAGCTTGTTGCCGCCCTCAGCGGAAGCTGTTACCGTCGCTGTTAGCTCACCCTCGCCAAAAATCAGCTTCGTTCCCGGCTTTGTTTTTTTGCCTGGACGCGTGAGACACTCCCAGACACCGTCACCCATGTCGCGCAGAAGGACGACTTCGATAACTCCGCCCGTCTCGCGCCTTCCTATGAGTCTCGCCGGCAGGACACGCGAGTCGTTTAAAACTAAACAGTCTCCCTCGCGCAGATAGTCCGTTAAATCATAAAAATGCCTGTGTTCAATTTCACCTGTAAGCTTGTCGAGATGCAAGAGGCGTGAAGAATCTCTTCTCTCAAGCGGCGTTTGAGCGATAAGCTCTTCCGGAAGATAGTAGTTGAAATCCGATGTTTTCATATATAAATATTGCTCCTGTGCCGAAGAAGCGGCGTGATTAATCACGCCACTATTTATGTTTATATTTTGCATTACGTTTTTTGCCGGAAATTTAAAGCTACGCCACTGTCCCCTGCGAAATATTAACTCCGGTAAAATAATATCTTATTATCTGGCGATAGTTCAGACCATAGTTCTTCGCCATCGAGTAAGCCCCGAACTGGCTCATGCCCACATTGTGCCCCCAGCCGCCGCCTGTTATAACAAAAGTACCAGTCGCTGACTGTGTGACTGTATAATGTATGCTGGGAAGTCCCAAAACGGTATAATTAGACTGTTTCGTAAGCACCTTCGTATTGCCGTTTGCGTCCGAAAAGGTCATCTTAATGACGTTATTTGTGTCGGAGTATTCCGGCGTTATGCTGACAATATCACCGCCTGAATAGCCGTAGGCAGCCAGTTTTGCCGTTATCTGCGCGCCGGTAAATTCGTAGCTCCAGCTCTTACGGGAATTCAGAGACAGCGGGACATCGTCCTCAAATGGATCAGGTACACCGCGCAGATAAGGCAGTGCATTTGTAAAGATATTCTCGCAGTCCTCCGTTCCCCCGCCGTCCGATGAGAAGTAGAAGGTGGAACATATGGAACCGTTATACGTCACATATTCGCTCTGCGTTGCGTCGACAGCGGCATCGGTTGATGCCGTAGCTGAATTTGTACCGTGATATACCTGCGACAAGTCGTCATTTGTGACATCGAAGCCGTAGATTGAAAACCGTCCCACACTGGTTGCAAAATAAGATCTCGCGCAGAGTGCCTGCGCCTTCAGCGCCTCTGCAGGCCAAGATGAGGACATTTCATAAGGAAGTACTCCCTTGACGTAATCCTCAACATTTAATATGTTTGTAACGGTGAGCTTATCGCTTGTATAGCGGAAATATTCAAAGTCGCCGTAATATGCATAGCCTTTGAACCAGGTTATCGCCTTGCCCGAATTGCTGACAGGATGTACGGCGAGATTTGCGTTTGTTCCACAGTCGAACTCGAAAAGAATCTTGGTCGTGTCTGTCTTTGTAACCGTAACACAGCGGCTGCTGCCGGTGAAGGCGCTTCCGCCAACTCCGAGACTGGCTATCGCGGCGTTTGCCTCCGCTGTCGACTGATAATTTCCTATCATTGCGTAATACGCGCCGTTTATGTATGCGGGGAAGCCGTCTGTGTACTGTGCAGCGGCAGCCTTAGCGGAATCATAATCGCCGTAAGTATTCGGAAGCCGGATATGGAAGCAGCCGATGGTTCCTCCCGAAACAGCCGTGTTGACGTCCGGCACCATTGTCAATGCAGTCACATCAGTGCTCCCGAGGGCGTGGAACACGCGGGATGAATCGTAATAGCCAAACTGGTAGCCGCTTCCTACTTTGTTCAAAAGATTTGCGCTTGGCAGTGCCGTGTTCCGTGTGCTGCTGTAGTTATAAAACAGCCCCACGCGAACCGTCTGCTGCTTTATACTGACGGTAGTCCCGTCCGGATCTCCGCTCGGTATGGTCGGCGTAACCGCAGATGATTGACCTATCTGAACAACACCGCTGCCCGTTATGACATATGTACCGCCCGTTGCCGAAACCGTTCCGGTATCTCCAACCGCGTAGGCCGAACTAAGGTCGCCGGACAGAACATTCTGAGAGTCATTGACATATATTGAGTCTGCGGCATACGCGCTCTCTCCGATGCAAAGCACCGAAATAAAGAGCGCAGCCGCAAGAACAAATGACCAAAAATCATCCGATTTGCGTTTCATATGTACTTCCTTTCGCTAAAGTGACAAAAAATCGCGGCGCTTAAGAAAAATTTTCATGGCTAACATTTATTGACGTTGTCCGTTATCTGTGATAGGATTTTACAAATATAGTCAACATAACTATAAAAAATCCACGAGTCATTATATTACATAATTCACCCCTTAATCAAGCGTTACGGCAAATTTTTGAATAAGTATTATTTATCAGTGGTTTGAATATATATTCCTGAGCCTCTTTGAAAGAAGGTATGCCTTTATGAAAAAGTACAAAGTCGGAATTGTCGGCGGAACGGGAATGGTCGGTCAGCGCTATGTTCTGCTCATCTCGGAGCATCCGTGGTTTGAACTGACATTAGTTGCCGCGAGCACTCGCAGTGCCGGAAAAACCTATGAGAACGCGGTTTCTGACCGCTGGGCTATGGAAAAGCCGATTCCGGACTGTGCAAAAAAGCTGATCGTCAAAGACGCTTTGACCGATATGGCCGAAATAGCAGCCGAGGTCGATTTCATCTTTTCGGCTGTCGACATGAAAAAGGACGAGATACGCGAGATGGAGAACGCCTATGCAAAGCTAGAGTGTCCCGTTGTATCAAATAACAGCGCGCATCGTTGGACGCCTGATGTGCCCATGGTCATACCCGAATTGAATAACGAGCACATCAAGGTCATCGAGAACCAGCGAAAGCGGCTTGGCGTTAAGCGCGGCTTTATTGCAGCCAAGTCCAACTGCTCCATTCAAAGCTATGTCCCCGCACTCCATCCCCTGCGCGAGGAATTCGGAATAAAAGCCGTCCTCGCCTGCACCTATCAGGCAATTTCCGGCGCCGGCAAAACCTTTGAGCGCTGGCCGGAAATGCTTGATAACTGCATCCCTTATCTCGGCGGCGAGGAGGAAAAGTCCGAGCGCGAGCCGATGAAAATTTGGGGCAAGGTTGAAAACGGCGTTATCATTGAAGCGGAAAAGCCCGCCATAACCGCTCAATGTCTGCGCGTCGCCTGCTCGGATGGGCATATGGCTGCCGTCTTCGTAAGCTTTGACAAAAAGCCGACCAGAGAAGAAATCCTTGACAGGTGGGCAAATTTCAAGGGCCGCGCTCAGGAGCTTAACCTTCCCACCGCGCCAAAGCAGTTCCTTCATTATTTCTCCGAAAACGATCGTCCGCAGACGAAGCTGGACCGCAATCTTGAAAACGGAATGGCTCTATCGGTAGGTCGTCTGCGTGAGGATACGCAGTACGATTACAAATTTGTCTGTCTTTCACACAACACGCTCAGGGGCGCCGCAGGCGGCGCCGTGGAACTGGCTGAATTACTTTGTGCGGAAGGCTACATCGAAGCGACTCATTAAGGAGGGTCAATATGAAAACACCTATCTTTACAGGCGCAGCTACAGCAATCGTCACCCCGTTCCGCGGAGATAAAATTGATTTTGACAAAATGGCCGAACTCATTGATATGCAGTATAAAGGCGGAATTTCAGCAATAATCGTCTGCGGTACGACGGGCGAAAACGCAACCCAGCCGATAGTCGAACACGAGGAGCTCGTCAGATTTTGCGTAGAAAAGAACGCGGGGCGCATGAAAATTGTCGCCGGCGTCGGCTCAAACGACACGATGACCAGCGTACGCCTTGCAACCAGTGCGAAAGCCTCAGGCGCGGACGGAATTCTTATGGTCACTCCGTATTACAACAAAACCACGCAGCGCGGACTTGTGCAGCATTTCTCAACTGTCGCGGATCGTGTTGATATTCCGATGATTCTCTATAATGTTCCGTCAAGAACCAGCATCGGTATCGCGGCGGACACTTATAAAACTCTTTCAAAGCACCCCAACATAAATGGCGTCAAGGAAGCCTCCGGCGATTTCAGCCTTTTTGCCCGTATGCGCGCTCTCTGCGGAGACGACCTTTTCGTCTGGAGCGGCAATGACGACAACACGGTTCCGATGATGGCTATGGGCGATCTCGGTGTCATCTCCGTTGCCTCGAACATCGTTCCGGAAGCCGTAACCGAGCTGTGCAAACTCTGTCTTGACAAGGATTTTGACGCTGCTACAAAACTATATTTCAAGTATGCCGAGCTCTTTGAAAGGCTCTTTATTGAGGTGAACCCGATTCCGGTTAAAACTGCGATGAATCTTATGGGTATGGACGTCGGTAACCTTCGCCTTCCGCTTGTTGATATGGCTCCCGAAAATCTCGAAAAGCTAAAGACCAGCCTTGTCAACGTAGGGATTCAGCTTAAGTAATTTCATACAAAAATTTAAAGGGGCGGCATTGTTCGCCCCTTAAAGTCAGTTTTTACAAGACTGATTAAAAACGGAGGAAATCGTATGCCAAAGATAATCATTTCCGGCTGTAACGGGAAAATGGGTCAGAATATAACGCGCCTGTGCTCAGCGAGGGAGGACCTTACTATAGTCGCTGGCTTCGATATTAACCCCGTCAAGCTCTCGTATTATCCGGTTTATGCCGATCCTATGGAATTTTCCGGCGTGGCTGATGTTATAATCGATTTTTCGAGTCCCGCATCGCTTAGTGGATTGCTCGCTTATTGCACTTCCAGACACATTCCGTGCGTATTGTGCACTACCGGTTACTCGGATGAGCAATTGGTGCAGATATTGCACACGTCTGAGGCTATACCTGTTTTCAGATCGGGCAATATGTCGCTCGGCATCAATCTTTTAACCGCGCTGATAAAAAAAGCAGCAACCGTTTTCGGCGATGATTTTGACGTTGAAATTATTGAAAAGCACCATAGAACAAAGGTCGACGCACCCAGCGGAACCGCTATCATGCTTGCAGACGCGGCAGCCTCCGCCCTGCCCCACGATTCCGAGTATATTTATGACCGGCACAGCGTAAGGCAGAAACGCGGCGCGAATGAAATTGGTATATCATCCGTTCGCGGCGGAACTATAGTCGGCGAACATGAAGTTATTTTTGCAGGAACCGACGAAGTCATTGAGTTTAAGCACACCGCCTATTCGAGAGATGTTTTTGCAAACGGCGCTCTCTCGGCAGCTGTTTTTCTTTCAAACATAAAAGCACCCGGAATGTACGACATGAATGACGTTCTTTCAAACCTGCTGAAAGATATTTAAGCATAATGTTTATTGAAAGCGCGCAGTTTACGCTGCGCGCTTTCTTTTGCCAATTTGTAACAAACCGTTACAAATCTTGACAATATGATACAATTTTGATATCTTTTCTTATAGTAAAGAAGGTGATCAAAATCAAAAAACTGATTTCATCTATACTTATTAGCTGTGTTCTGCTTCTCGCCTGCCCTGTCTATTCGGTGGCCGCAAGCGTATCAGATTTTTCGGACGTGAGCAGTTCGGACTGGTTTTATAGCTCTGTAAACTTTGTAACTTCGAACGGTATGTTTAACGGCACAAGCTCAACTACTTTTTCACCAGCCAGCACTATGACACGC